>NZ_CBAZRM010000014.1:0-105910 GCF_964834465.1 Jezberella sp. | reverse complement strand
TCAATACTGGTGCCCCCCCCGTGAGTCGAACACGGCACCAACGGATTATGAGTCCGCTGCTCTAACCAAGCATGAGCTAGAGGGGCATTCGATGGGCTTCAGTAATCGTGATTACTGTTGACCTTCGAGAAAGCTCTTCAGTTTATCAGCTCTGCTTGGATGGCGCAGTTTACGCAACGCCTTGGCCTCTATTTGACGGATGCGCTCGCGCGTGACGTCAAACTGTTTACCAACCTCTTCAAGCGTTTGATCTGTGTTCATCTCTATACCGAAACGCATGCGCAATACTTTTGCTTCGCGTGGGGTTAACGAGTCAAGCACTTCACGCACCACATTGTGCATTGAGCTATGCAACGCAGCCTCGGCTGGTGCGAGCGTCACATTATCTTCGATAAAGTCACCCAAATGCGAGTCATCGTCGTCACCGATTGGGGTTTCCATCGAGATGGGCTCTTTGGCGATTTTGAGAATCTTACGGATCTTGTCCTCAGGCATATCCATTTTGGCAGCCAAGGTTGCAGGATCAGGCTCGGCACCGGTTTCTTGCAAGATTTGACGGCTGATCCGATTCATCTTGTTGATCGTTTCGATCATGTGAACTGGGATGCGGATGGTACGCGCCTGATCAGCAATCGAACGCGTGATGGCCTGACGAATCCACCAGGTCGCATACGTTGAGAACTTATAGCCACGACGGTATTCAAACTTGTCGACCGCTTTCATCAAACCGATATTGCCCTCTTGAATCAGATCCAAGAACTGCAAACCACGGTTGGTGTATTTCTTAGCGATCGAAATCACCAGACGTAAGTTCGCCTCGGTCATTTCACGCTTAGCTTTACGGGCTTTTGCTTCGCCGGTTGCCATACGTTTATTGACTTCTTTCAGGTCTTTCAAAGGCAGAACGACACGTGACTGCAAATCGATCAGTTTCTGCTGCAACTCTTGCACCGCGGGGATATGCCGACGCAAGGTGTGCGAGTAATCGTGATTACCGTTGACTTCTTCTATGACCCACTCAAGATTGGTTTCATTTCCAGGAAAGACTTTAATAAAATGACTACGTGGCATACCAGCACGGTCAACGCAGGTGTGCAGTACTGCACGCTCGAGTTGACGAATTTCTTCGACTTGTGCACGCAAAGTGTCGGCCAAACGCTCAACCATCTTGGCGGTAAAGCGAATACCCATCAACTCATTCTGGATGAGTTCTTGAGCTTTCATATAAGGCGCAGAGCGATAGCCATCTGTCTCGTAAGCACTGCGCATGGCTGCGAACTGAGTTGCCACAATATCGAACTTGGCGAGGCCTTTGACACGTAGATCTTCGAGTTGCTTGCTACTCATTCCGCCGGCTGGGCCGTCTTCTTCTGCCTCATCAGCAACGCCGGCACCGGCGTATTCTTCGCCATCATCGGGATCAACCAAACCATCAACAACTTCATCAATTTGCGCCTGCCCATCACGTACTCGTTGGACATGATTCAAAATTTCGTTGACCGTCGTTGGGCAGGCAGAGATTGCCATGACCATGTGCTTTAAGCCATCCTCAATCCGTTTAGCGATTTCAATCTCGCCCTCGCGGGTCAAGAGCTCAACGGTACCCATTTCGCGCATATACATACGCACGGGATCAGTGGTGCGACCAAAATCTGAATCAACCGTGGTCAACGCAGCTTCAGCTTCGTCTTCAACGTCGTCATCACTCGTCGGCATTGGCGCGTTTTCGCCAATTAACAGAGTTTCAGCATCTGGGGCTTGGTCGTATACGGCAATACCCATATCACTAAAGGTACTGATAATGCCGTCAATCGCTTCAGCGTCGACCAAATCATCAGGCAAATGATCGTTGATCTCACCATAGGTCAAATAGCCACGGTCTTTACCGAGCTTGATCAACAGCTTCAAGCGATTACGACGTGCCTCGTATTCTTCGGGCGATACAGGACCTCGGGCAAGAAGCTCTTTGCCCTCGCCTTTGCCACGCTTACCGCGCTTGACCGGCTTTAAGTCAGGCAAAGCTTCTGCTTCGCCGTCGCCATCATTTGGATCACCAAACTCGCTGTCAGCATTATTATTCGGGTTCTTTGAAGGACGCCCAGGACGACGTCCTGTGCCACCTGGGGGACGTGCCGATTTAGATTTTTTAACAGGTGCCTCATCCATATCATCAGCAACGGCTACAACTTTAACTTTTGGTTCAGACGGGGCTTTGCTGTTGACGGGCTTTGCCACTGGCTTGGTCGCAGTGGGCGCTTTCGCCATCGGCTTTTCAGTGCTTTTGGCAACGGCTTTTGCCGCAACTTTAGGGCTAACCTTTGCAGCGGTTTTTGACGCTGGTTTAGCAGGTGCTACGGGTGCTTTTGATGCCGACTTCATTGAATCCTTAACTGATTTTGTTGCTTGCTTCTTCACAGCGGGGGGGCTGGACTTTGCTGCAGGTTTTGCTGGAGGTTTCGCTGTGGCCTTCGTTGGTTTAGCAGCGACTTGCTTGCCAACAGGTTTTTTCGCCACAACGTTTTTAGACGACGGTGTTGTCTTGGCCATCACTGGTTTTTTCTCGACCTTGGCAGCCTTTTTAGGCTGAACTTTTGCAGCAACAGTCTTAGACTGTGCTGCCGCGTTACTTCGTGTGCTGTTTTTAACGGCAACAGTTTTTTTACCAGAAGCTTTTGTCATAGTCGCTCTTTTGTGGGAAATTTGCGTGAAATGAACTAGCGGATACTGAAAAGGCGGGCCGGAACAGCGTCAATCAAGGCCGGAAAGCTATTGATTTTAACTTATTTACCGAGTGGTGCCTGGATTAACAACCCCAATTAGACGGGTGATCCTTCGAGAAAGTTCCTGATATTTTTGAGAAAGTTGCAAATTATTTTCACCAGAGGCAATCAGCGCACTTTGCTCTCGCTTTAAGTTGTCTATTTCGATTCGACGCAAAGCATCTGCCCACTCAGCTTCTGGGTCAGGCAACTCTTCTTGTGACATCAAGTCAGCGCTCACCGAGATTAGTAAGGCCTCAAGATCTGAACCGGGCTCTGCCGTCTGAATGAGGGCACCGATATGCCTGGCGTGGGTTTTCTGAATCAAAACAATCAAATCAAGGACCATTTCTAGGTACTCACCCTGCTCAAGCACGTCAAGCTGCTGATCACCCATTTGCTCTGCGAGCGATGGATGAGCAAGCAATAACCCAAGCAATCTTCTCGCTAAAGGGGTGACGGCACGCCGAGTTGCACGGTTTGATACATGCCTCACCGTGCGCGTTCTTGTGCCCTCTTGTGCTTGAGGCTGAACGATTTGCCCCGTCAGCTCTGGACTCATCTGCGATGAGGGGGGTGATTGCAGCGACTGAGGGCCTAGAATAGGGGGTTGTTCTAAAAGCTGATTCAATTCTTCAGGCGTCAATTGGGCCAGCTTGGCCAGCTCATTTTGAAGCTGCACCTTGACCATCGATGTGGGGATTTGAGACAACAGTGGCTTCGCTTCATGAACCAACCTCGCCCGCCCTTCAGCTTCTTTAAGTGAATAGCGGCTGGCCAGTTCGTTGAGAAAAAACACCGACAAAGCATCTGAATCAGCCATACAAGCCCGGAAGGCCTCTGGACCGAATTGTCTGATGTAACTATCAGGATCATGTTCAGCAGGTAAGAATAAAAACCGTATCGAGACGTCATCGCGCAACAATGGCAAACAGGTTTCTAGTGCCCGCCAAGCAGCCCGACGCCCTGCCTTATCGCCATCAAAGCTGAAAATGATTCGGTCACTTGAGCGCAGCAGCTTTTGAATATGGACCGCCGTAGTTGCTGTCCCCAGCGTTGCCACAGCATTGCCCACCCCTAGCTGTGCAAGACCGACTACATCCATATAGCCCTCTACGACGATCACGCAGGCTTCTTTGCGGATCGCAGCCTTGGCTTCGTGTAGACCATACAATTCTTGGCCTTTTGAAAAGACCGGGGTTTCGGGCGAGTTCAGGTACTTCGGCTCTCCCTTGCCAATGATTCGGCCACCAAATCCGATGAGGTCTCCTTTAGCATTGTGAATGGGAAACATCACACGTTCGCGAAATCTATCGTATCGACGACCATCGTCCGATTGAATCACCAAGCCTGACTCGACCAATAGAGGGTCAGCGTATTGCGAAAACACGCGAGAAAGGCCTTGTCGATCGGCACTGGCCCAACCTAAGCCGAACTGTTTAGCCGTTTGCCCCGTCAGGCCACGCTTTTTCAGATAGGCAATTGCCTCAGGACTCTGGCTGAGTTGCTTTCGATAGAAATCTTGTGCCAACTGCAACACCTTGGTGTGCTGCGAAACCTCATCGCGGCATCGAGCGCGCTCGACGTCTTGCTTTGGCGATCGTTGTTCTTGAGGAACAACCATCCCTGCACTGGCCGCCAACTGACTTATCGCCTCTGGGAAGCTATAGCCCGAATGCTCAATCAGAAACGTAATAGCACTGCCATGAGCTCCGCACCCAAAACAGTGATAAAACTGCTTGGTGGGACTGACAGTGAATGAGGGGGACTTTTCGTTATGAAAAGGGCATAAACCTAACAGATTTATGCCACCTTTCTTTAACTGCACGTATCGGCCAACGACATCCGCGACATCTACGCGGGCGAGGAGATCCTGGATAAAAGAATCTGGGATCACCGATCAGACCATCAACGTTGCGCGCAAGCGTATGAGACGCGAGCGCAACAGATCAATACATTCTGGGTGGCAGTTGCTGGCTACGGATACGCTTGTAGTGGCGCTTGACAGCCGCAGCAGACTTACGTTTGCGTTCAGCAGTTGGTTTTTCATAGAACTCACGAGCACGCAACTCAGTCAACAGACCGGTTTTTTCAATGGTGCGCTTGAAGCGACGCAAAGCGGCTTCGAAGGGCTCATTTTCTTTCAGACGTACGATAGGCATAGGGACGCTAGTCTTTTTTTAAAGTGAAACGATATTCGGGGTTAATTAACAAACTAAATTCAAACCATTGCCAGCCATCACTTAACAACTTGCCTTTAGGGCAAAACCAGCGGATGACAATCGCTTGAATACAGTTAGCTCTCTATAATAGCATAACTACGCTATTTTAATGACTTTTCTGTCCAAAGGTTGCGTAAATCTACCATGCTCATGTTGTCATAATGCTCAAACGGCTGGTGAATCCATGGGCTATCCGCTAAATCAAGGGCGACAAAATCGGGTTTAACCACCGAGCATGATTTACCCCACAGACAGGCCGTTTTGATCTCGCTCATCGCTGGGTAGCGCTCTTTTAACAACGCAACGATCTCAATAAGCGTACGTCCGCTGTCAACGAGATCGTCAACCACAAGGACACTGCCCGCTAAAGCATGCTGGGTGCTGGCAATCGCCGTCGAAATCACGAGTTCGCCCTGCTTTGTCCCTGCCTCTGCCCGATAACTACTGGCTGAAATAATATCTAGGGGCACAGAAAAAAGCCGCGACAGCGCATCCCCTGGCCTTAAGCCACCTCGCGCGATGGCCAAGATCCGGTCGAACTTCCACCCAGAATCGTCGACCAGCAGCGCTAGCTTCTCGATTAAATGGTGATATTCATCCCATTGCACCCACAGGTCGTTTCTCACGCACGTGCTTCGAATATCAGGATTTAAAAGGATGACGCAAAAGGATGGTCTCGTTACGGTCGGGGCCTGTTGACACCATATCGATAGGTACACCACAGACTGCTGACATTTTCTCGAGGTAACGCTGGGCATTCACAGGCAATTGATCAAACTGAGTCACCCCAACCGTTGATTCTGACCAGCCAGGCATCTCTTCAAAGACAGCCTCGGCCCGAGCAACGGCAGCGGCACCGTACGGCAGAACATCAACAAACTGACCATCAAGCTTATAACCGACCCCAATTTGAATAGATTCAATGCCATCAAGCACATCTAGCTTGGTAATACAAAGCCCTGAAATGCCGTTTAATCGGACAGATCGTTTCAACGCAGCCCCGTCAAACCAGCCACAGCGCCTTGGGCGCCCGGTCACTGAACCGAACTCTTTACCAACATTTGCTAAATGCGCACCAATATCATCATCAAGCTCAGTCGGGAAAGGGCCAGAACCTACACGAGTGGCGTACGCCTTGGTGATGCCGAGCACATAACTCAAACTTTGCGGGCCAACCCCTGCCCCCGCCGCTGCGGCACCTGCCACGCAATTGCTGCTGGTCACAAAGGGATAAGTGCCGTGATCTACGTCTAGCAGCGCACCCTGCGCGCCTTCGAACAGCAGATTTTGCCCAGCCTGTTGAGCTGCAAATAAATTTGAGCTGACATCTTTAACCATCGGTGCAATCGCGGGTGCTAACGCCATAGCTTGATCAAAAACTTCTTGGCCTGAAACGGGATTTGCCCCCAGATATTTCGTCAAAACGAAATTGTGAAGATCCAGCACTTCATCGACTTTGCTGCGAAACGAAACAGGGTCAAATAAATCTTGAACGCGAAGCGCTCTGCGTGCAATTTTGTCTTCATAGGCCGGGCCAATACCGCGCCCCGTCGTGCCAATTTTCGCATCACCACGTCGAGCTTCTCGAGCTTGGTCGAGCGCAACGTGATAAGGCAAGATTAAGGGGCAGATTTCAGAGATCTGTAACCGATCACGGACATTCAAACCAGAATTTTCGAGTTCAGAAATCTCTTTGAGTAGCGCTTCAGGCGATAGAACAACACCATTACCGATGTAGCAAATCAGATTTGGGTGCATGATGCCTGAGGGGATCAGACGAAGAATAGTTTTTTTACCGTTAATCCAGAGGGTATGCCCGGCGTTGTGACCCCCTTGAAACCGGACGACGCCTTGTGCTGACTCAGCAAGCCAATCAACGATCTTGCCTTTGCCCTCGTCGCCCCATTGGGTGCCGATCACCACTACATTCTTACTCATACCGTCTCCACAACCCATTGACCGTTTCTGTTTAAGAGTTGACGATCAAACACAAATTCATCATGATCCGCCTGCTCATCAGCGAACACCTGCACAACAATTTCACCCGCCTGTCTCAGTGACTGCATCGCTGCTCTTAGTGTGGCGTCGAATCCCGCTGGCGCCCGAATGGCACTGGTGGCCCGTGCGGGGTTCAACCCACGCGCCAGTTTCCGCAAATCGAGACTGAATCCCGTTGCAGGTCTAGAGCGACCAAAGGCCAAACTAACCCCATCGTAGCGGCCGCCACTCACCAACGCATCGTGCCAGCCAGGTGCATACACAGAGAAAATTGTCCCTGTGTGATAACCATAAGCACCGACATCAGACAAATCCACCCCAACGGATAAATCGTTAAGCTGCACAAGTAACGACTCAAGCGTATCGAGAGCAGATATCACCCCAGGCAAACTCGGCAGCACAGTACGTGCTTTGGTGATTTGTTCGAGACCGCCATACATCAAAGGCAATTCAGCAAGCGCCGCAACAGTTGAGTCGGCCAAGGCGGTAGCCCCCGTCGCCAGCCCTTGGATACCAGGCAAGTCTTTATCTTTCAACAAGGTACTTATCTCGTCTGCTCGTCTGACGGCCATCGGATCGGTTTCGATAATCGATCTGACCAAACCAGCATGACAAAGGTCAAGCCGGACATGATGAATCCCCGCTAGTCGGGTCGACTCGAGTGCCAATCTCACGATTTCTACGTCTGCCTCGATCCCAGCGTACCCGAAAATTTCAGCGCCGATTTGCAGTAGCTCTCGACTCGCCAAGAGCCCCGCGGGTTTGGCGTGCAGCACTGGGCCGCAATAGCAAAGCCTCGTCACCCCAGCGCGATTCAACAGGTGAGCATCTATCCTGCTGACCTGCGGGGTCATATCAGCCCGAACGCCGAGGGTACGACCTGATAATTGATCAACCAATTTGCAAGTGCGCAAATTCAGATCGCCGTCAGAGCCAGACAACAATGAATCAATGTACTCAACCAACGGAGGTGCAACGGTTTCAAACCCGTAAGTTCGAAATAAGTCGAGCAGCGCTCTGCGCAGATCTTCTATCCGACGGGCTTCCGCGGGTAACACATCCGCCAAACTCTCAGGCAGCAACCAATGACCTTTCATACTAGATGTTTATTTCGCAGCAGGGTTTTTGAGGAATTTAAAGAATTCTGAACTTGGATCCATCACCATGACGTCGCTTGACTTGCCAAAGGCGGCTTTGTAAGCCTCGAGGCTTTTATAGAAACTGTAAAAACCCAAATCTTTGCCGTATGCCTGTGCATATAGTGCAGCAGCAGACGCATCGCCTTGACCCATCGTGGCTTGTGATCTTCCGTAGGCTTCGGCAACAATCTCTTCACGCTGCCTATCAGCTTCAGCCCGTATTTTCTCACTTTCAGCGGCACCAATCGACCGAAGCTCATTGGCAACGCGCAAACGTTCGGACTCCATCCGTCTAAACACGGATTCTGAAATTTCAGGCGCAAATTCGATCCGCTTTAATCGTACGTCAACGATACGAACGCCAAGCGCCTCTGCCCGCTTTGCAACATTCGTCAACACCTCGGACATGATGACGTTGCGTTCAAGTGACACAACATCTTTCACCGTCCGAATATTCACAGAGGCGTTCAGTGCATCACGGATTTGAGCCTGTAATCGCTCGCGAGCCGCTCTCTCGTTGCCACCGAAAGTCACATAGTAAAGTCTCGGATCAACAATGCGCCATTTCACATACGAATCGATCAGCAGGTTCTTCTTTTCTGACGTCTGAATTCTTTCAGCTTCTTGTGCATCAATTGACAACAGGCGTTTATCAAGTGTCACCACGTTTTGAAACGGGGGGGGTAACTTGAAATACAAACCTGGCTTATCAATGACTTTTCTGATTTCGCCCAAAGCAAACACAATCCCGTAATCACGCTCGCGCACAATAAAGACAGTGCTCGACAAAATCGACAACAACACGCCAACAGCAATGACAAGAGGCAAGATACGTTTCATTTTCTATCCTCTTATCTGTCCGCGCGATCGCGCGAGATGTTGTTGGTTGCCCCTGTCTGCTTTTGAGGGGGTCGACTCGTTAAAGGTGCCAACTGAGCCGCAGCACCTGCACTCGTGCCCATACTCGTGCCCGCTGAAGCGTGCGCTGACGGGTCACGCGCGACTTGCTGCGCCAGCTTATCAAGTGGCAGGTAAATAACTTGATTGCTATTCAGATCAACAAGCACTTTGTTGGCATTCGAATACAGTTGTTGCATGGTTTCGAGATATAGCCGCTGGCGCAACACCTGTGGCGCCTTTAGATACTCGGTCAGCACACTATTGAACCGAGAGGTATCGCCAGTCGCATCACCAATGACCTTAGCCCGATATCCTTCTGCTTGCTCAATCATTCGGGATGCTTGACCGCGAGCCAGCGGCACCACTTGGTTGGCGTACGCCTGACCTTCGTTGATTTGACGTTCTCTATCTTGGCCAGCCTTTACTGCGTCATCAAATGCAGATTGCACTTGCTCTGGCGGTTGGACGTTTTGAATGGCAACACTGCTCACTTGAATCCCTGACTCATAACGATCAAGAATCTCTTGCATCAGCTTTTGCACTTCACCTGCGACTGCTGTTCTGCCTTCATACAAGACAAAATCCATCTTGCGGCCACCCACAACTTCTCGCATCGCTGCCTGAGCGGCCTGACGGGTAGACTCATCGGGGTCTTTACTCTTGAATAGATAAAGCGCAGCGCCGTCTGCCCTTAGGCGATATTGAACAACAAACTGCACATCAACAATGTTCTCGTCGTCAGTCAACATCAACGCTTCTGGCAACACTCGATTACGTGCATTACCTCTAAATCCCACCTCAAAGGTCCGCAGCTGCGAGATATTCACAATCTCATGCGCCTGAAAGGGATAAGGTAGCCGCCATTGGAAACCCGCTGGCATCGTGCCGTTCAATTTACCAAATTGTGTAACAACGGCAACCTGCCCCTCTTGAACAATAAAGAAGCCGCTCACAAGCCATAGAAATACAGTCACCACCACAATGACCATCAGCCCGATGGTTGATTGACGCGCGGTTGGCCCATTCATGCCACCGTCAGGCGCACCGTTTGGACGATTGCCCCTAGGCCGTCGCCCAAACAATCGACTCAGCTTTTGGTTGAAATCCTGCCAAACCTGATCAAGATCAGGCGGGCCACCATCGGTATTGGGACGTTTTGGCGGCTCAGCATTGTTATTTTGTGAGCCACGGCCCCAGCCTGGGTCGTTCAGATTAAAAAGTCTGCTGAATAATCTCATCGTTGTCCGGAAGTAAAGCGAATTGCGAAATGGCCAGACGCAAGCCATCGAGCCCAGCACGCTGTTGCGCGCTCACAAAAACACGGCAAATCGTACCATGCGCATCGTGATCAACCCTTGGTTCGAGCCCCAATGAGTCGATTTTGTTATAGACCAGGATGCACGGCACGTCTCCCGCCCCAATATCTGACAGAACTTGATTAACCTCAAGAATCTGCTCATCACGCTGTGGGCTCGCAGCATCGACCACATGTAGCAGTAAATCTGCATGAATCGCCTCATCGAGGGTCGCCCGGAAAGCCGCAATCAACGTGGGTGGCAAATCACGGATGAACCCAACGGTGTCTGACAAGGTTACCTGACCGGCACCTTCAACCCAAAATCGACGGGTGGTCGTGTCTAGTGTGGCAAAAAGTTGATCAGCAGCATAGGCACCCGCACGCGTGAGACTGTTAAAAAGCGTGGACTTCCCTGCGTTGGTGTAACCCACCAGCGACACTGACATAGTCTTACCGCGAGCTCTAGATTTACGTTGCGTTGTTCGTTGACGCTGTACCTTTGCCAAGCGTTCTCGAAGTACTTTGACCTTTGCCCCAATCATCCGCTTATCCATCTCAAGTTGAGACTCACCGGGCCCGCGCATGCCAATCCCGCCACGCTGACGTTCGAGGTGACTCCAGAGACGAGTCAATCGAGTGGATAAATGTTGTAACTGGGCCAACTCTACTTGCAGCTTGCCTTCGTGACTTTGAGCCCGCAGTGCGAAAATATCAAGAATGAGCGCAACGCGATCCACCACTCTCAAGTTAAGCTGCCGCTCAAGATTTCGCTGCTGTGCCGGCGAAAGGTCCTGGTCAAACAGAACTACTTCAATGGACAGCGTTTCGCACAGCAAAACCGCTTCTTGCAGCTTGCCAGTGCCGATAAAATAAGCAGCATCAGGACGAGCCCGTCTTGCCGTTAGTACGGTACTGATCTCTGCGCCAGCGCCTTTAGCAAGCATGAAAAATTCGTCTGCGTGTGCCTGATAATCAGGCACACCCAGATCGACACTGATGATAAACGCCCGCATCAATTCAGCGATGTGTTAGTGGACGGGGATTGATCGAAAAACCCCATCACGATCAAAACCGAGTTCAGATCAGCCGCACTTATTCTTCGTCAATAGCGGCGACGGGTGTACCTTCAACAGGAAGGGAAACAGCACGTGCGGGAACCACGGTAGAAATGGCGTGTTTGTAAACCATTTGGGTGACGGTGTTACGAAGCAAAACGACGTACTGGTCGAAAGATTCAACTTGCCCTTGAAGCTTAATGCCGTTTACCAGATAAATAGACACTGGTATGTGCTCTTTACGCAAAGCGTTTAAAAATGGATCTTGCAAAGTTTGCCCTTTGTTGCTCATTGGCAGGCTCCGTTTGTTGTTGTTGGTGGAATCGGTTGCCGGATTAACAACCACCACAATGTTACCACTGTACAGGGTTTTCCCCATAATAACCAACTGGTTTTACAAGGGCTTACAAATCAGCGAGACTGGTCGTTGACCTTCTGCTATCTCACTGTGACGAAGACACCTAAAGACTAACTAAGTATCTCTTTTAACGTGAGCAGTAACTGCTCTGTCTGAGCGTCAGTGCCTACCGTAATTCGCAAATAATCTGACAATCGAGGCTTATTGAAATGACGAACCAAGATAGACTTTTCACGCAGTGCGAGTGCTAGTTCAGTACCGCCCACCTTTGGATGTTTGGCGAAGACAAAGTTCGCTGTTGAGGGCAGTACCAAAAAATCAAGATTCTGCAGCCCTTGCGTCATTTTCTCTCTGGTTTTTATCACCATCGAGCAAGACTGACGAAGATAAGCATCATCTTCGATCGCAGCAATTGCACCTGCAATCGCTAGACGATCAAGGGGATACGAGTTGAAACTGTTCTTGACTCGATTCAAACCGTCAATCAAATCATGATGACCCAGCGCATAACCCACGCGCAAACCCGCCAGCGACGCAGCCTTGGATAAAGTATGCACAACGAGCAAATTCGGATATTTGTTAATCAATGGGACAGCACTTTCTGCACCAAAATCAACATATGCTTCATCAATAACAACCACGATATCGGGATGGGCAGTCAGAATGGTTTCAATTTCGGCCAGAGGATGTGGCCGCCCTGTCGGCGCATTCGGATTTGGGAAAATGATCCCGCCAATACGACCAACGGCAGGTGGCAATAGCTCAGACGTTCTCAGGCACAAGTCTTCACCGAGAGCGACAGTCCGGTACGCAATGTCGTACAGACCACAATAGACAGGATAAAAGCTATAAGTGATATCTGGAAAAACAAGCGGATCATCATGCTTTAGCAAGGCCTGAAACGCGTGCGCCAGCACCTCATCCGACCCATTGCCAACAAATACCTGATCCGCACTTACAGAGAATTTTTTAGCGATTGCCTGACAAAGCGCCGAAGCGTTGGGATCCGGGTAAAGTCGCAGCCTGTCGTCAGTCGCCGCTTTAATCGCCTCGATGACTTTGGGTGAAGGCCCGTAGGGATGCTCATTGGTATTGAGCTTGATTAAGTTTTCAATCTGCGGCTGTTCACCGGGCACGTAGGGGTCAAGTCTAGCAACCAGATTGCTCCAGAATCGGCTCATGATTTAATCGTCAACGTAAGGATTATGAGAGGACTTGAATTCAATTCTAAGCGGCGTTCCAGCCAACTCAAAGGCATCTCGAAAGCGGCCTTCGAGGTAGCGTCGATAAGAATCCGGAATTTGATCCAGAGCATTACCGTGAATAATAATCAGTGGCGGATTTTGCCCACCCTGATGCGCGTAACGCATTTTCGGACGGAAAATACCCTTACGCGGTGGCTGTTGCTGTTCGAGCGCAGCCTGAAGTTCACGCGTCAGCTTGGGGGTTGATAACTTGGCAAACGCTGCGGCATGGGCTGCGTTGACAGAACGAAGCACGGCATTGACACCCTGACCTCTCATTGCTGAGATCGTATGCATTCGAGCAAAAGACAAGAATCTAAGCTTACGATCAAAGTCGCGCTCGACTTGTTCCCGTTGATCAGCGTCTACGCCGTCCCATTTATTGATGGCGACAACCAAGGCTCGCCCTGTCTCAAGAATAAACCCCGCTATATGTGCATCCTGTTCAGACACTTCTTGCTGCGCATCAATCATGAGCAAAACAACGTTGCTTGCCTCAATCGCTTGCAGCGTCTTGATCACAGAAAACTTCTCAATGGCCTCGAATACTTTGCCACGTTTACGCAAACCCGCGGTGTCGATAATCGTATATTTCTTATCGCCACGCTCAAACTCGATTTCAATCGCATCCCGCGTGGTGCCAGGCATATCAAAGGCGATGACACGTTCTTCGCCGAGCAAAGTGTTGATCAAGGTCGACTTACCCACGTTAGGTCGACCCACGATGGCGAGTTTAATTCGATGCTCGACGGGCAAGGCCTGTTCAAGCGCATCATTAGCAACGTCAAATGCAGTCGGTTCGGCATCATCGACATCAAAGACTGGCGCGAGCTCGGGCGCGGGGTCACCCAATCCCTCCAGCGCAATGTCGACCAAATCTGCAACCCCGTCACCATGTGCCGCAGAGATTGCATACGGCTGTCCCAAACCAAGCTCATGAAACTCAGCCACCGCGCTAGAGTGACGCATCCCCTCGGCTTTATTGACACATAGGTAGCATCGCTGACCCGTCTTACGCAACAGGCGCGCAATGTCGTGATCGTGCGCACTAATGCCCAGCCTCGCATCAACCATAAAGATGACGACATCCGCTTCAGCAATTGCTTGCTTGGTTTGTCTGGCCATCTCGTGCAAGATACCTGTCTTTGCGACAGGCTCAAAGCCCCCAGTATCCACCACAATGAAGGGCTTTTCGCCAACACGCCCTTCCCCGTAGTGACGATCTCGCGTCAATCCTGAATAATCAGCGACAAGCGCCGAGCGCGATCGAGTCATCCGGTTAAACAGAGTAGATTTACCAACGTTTGGTCGCCCGACCAGCGCAATGACAGGTTTAAATGGCACGAGTTAGTTCAACGCTATTAAAGCAAGACTGCCATTGCCGAGTTGCAATAACATGCCTTGGGAAGTGACTTGCGGTGCAACAATCATTGCATCTCCGCCTACTGCAATTCGACCGACCATTTTTCCGTCGGTTGCAGACAAAATGTGTACATAGCCCTTGTAGTCACCGACGGTGATGTACTTACCGTTTGAAACTGGGGTTGTGGGCTTGCGATACTTCAGCGCATCTTGCGTCCAGCTTTGCGCACCGTTTTGCATGCCAAAAGCCGTGATAACCCCTTTTTGATCGCCGCTGTAGACTGCATTAGCGTCGACAGATATCCCATTCGGGCTGGAATAGTCTTTGCCCCAAACAGGTCTGCCGCGTTGCGAAACGTCAAAGCAAATCACGCGCCCCTGATACGAGGCGGCACACAGCAGGGAACCTGTCAAAATTGGACTACCGGTGACATCGGTCACACGCTCGAGGTCAGTTGACCCCTTTGCGGCAGCGACGACACCTTCCCACTGGATGTCGCCCGTTTGCATATTGACTGCAATCATCTTGCCGCCCGGGACACCAGTGATGAGCAGTCCTTCTGCCGCAATCATCTTCGATGTGCCACGCAACGCCAGGCTAGGACCGGGGCGTTGAATACTCCAGAGCCGCTCTCCTGTTTGTGCATTGAAACCTTGAATCCGGTAATCACCACTTCGAACGGCGACAATACCGTAACCGACCACTGGTGGCACAAACACATCGCTCGTTGCCTTCGCACGCCATTTTTCTGCACCAGTGTCATCGAAAGCCACAACGGTGCCATCATTCGCGGCAACGGCTGTCACGTTACCATCGCTACCGACGCCAGCCGTCAGCTTCAAATCTAACTTTTGCAACCAAACGCTAGCGCCATTCTTTAAGTCGAATTTGCCGACTGAGCCATCTGCTGCCGCCGCGTAGACACTATCGTTGACAATCGCAGGGGCAAAACCAACCCCAGAACCGCTACCAACGGGAACTTGCCATGCAATCGTTGCTGAAACGGCAGCAGGAAACTCTTTCAACGGGGTTGGATCATAGCGCCCGTCATCCCCGGTAAAAATATTCATTGCACCACACGCTGTAAGTAACGGGACTGTACACACCATTACCGTACGTTTGAACCAACTAACTGATAAAAAAGACATGTTCGTTAGACTCCGAGGGCTTCTAGCTTTAATTTAACCAAGGGGGTGAGAGGGTCGGTGGGACCAAGTCGCTCAATGGCTTGTTGCCAAGCCGTTTTTGCCAAGGCCATTTGACCACTGGCCGCTAAAATATCGCCGCGTCTATCCGCATAAACGGCCGCAAATGGTTCGGGGGGATTTTCAAGCGTAGCAAGCGCAGCTTCAAAATCGCTTTTGCTGAGTAACAAACCCGCTAAACGCAGCTTGGCAACGGGCACCAACGCCCGATCACCCGACCGAATGATCCAGTCGAGTTGTGCCTGTGCACCCACTAAATCCTTGCGAACCTCAAGTGCAGACGCCGCAATCAGCGCGCCCCGTGTCGCATAATCCGTTTTTGCGTAGTCATCGCGTAGCGTTTTCACAGCGGCATTTATGCGGGCAACGGATTCATCACCTGTCTGCTGAGTCGCTGCATCCTGAAGTGCCTCGAAGTATCCTCGGGCCTGCGTCGACTGATGCACCTGATACCACTGCCAGCCCCGCCAAGCGGCCATGACCGCCAAAGCAATCATGAGAAGCGTCATTGCAGCATTACCATACTTGGACCACCAAGCACGCAGCTGATCAATTTGTTCCTGTTCTTCTAGATCGAGAGCCATACTCGTATTAAACCTTATCTTTCAAAAATGGGACGAGACTATCCAGCGCCACCTGATGTTGAGCCAAATCCGCTTGAGCCGAGTCTAGCCTCAGCATTTTCACAGAAGCTACCCCTGCCGCTAATTCATCGCCTGCAAGGATAACCGCAATTGAGGCCGCGCTGGAGTCAGCACGCTTGAACTGAGACTTAAAACTCGCCGAGCCGGGATGAACTACCACAGAAATCCCTTCATCGCGGATGGACTCGGCCAATACGGCGGCACGCCTTTGTGCTTCTTCACCCTGATGAATCAGATAAACAGCGCACTCTGCTTGATCAGTCGGGGGGGTGATTTGATCCCAAAGATCGATCAATCGCTCGACACCGATAGCAAACCCCACCGCCGGCGCTGGCTTGCCCCCAAGCAACTCAATGAGACCATCATAGCGGCCACCACCACAAATGGTTGCCTGGGCGCCCAGCTTATCGGTGACCCACTCGAAGACCGTTAAATTGTAATAATCAAGACCCCGCACCATTCTTGGGTTAATACTGTATTGAATGCCTGCGTCGGATAGGCGCGCAAGCACGCCATCGAGATGAGCGCGGGAAGATTCGCCCAGATAATCTGATAACTTTGGCGCTGCATCGGCCATTTCTTGTAACGCAGGGTTTTTGGTATCCAAGACTCTTAACGGGTTGGTGTACATCCGTCTTAAACCGTCTTCATCCAAAATACTCTTAAATTTCTCAAGATGACTGATCAATGCCTCTCGATGAGCCGCTCGCTCGTCGGCCTGCCCGAGTGAATTGATTTCAAGCTTCACGTCATTGATGCCGAGCATGCGCCATAAGCGATTGGTCATCACGATAAGTTCAGCATCCACATCCGGGCCTGCAATCCCGAGTGCCTCGACATCAATCTGATGAAACTGTCGGTATCGACCCCGCTGAGGTCTTTCGTGACGAAACACCGGCCCCATCGCGTAAACGCGATGGGGGCGATCATAGAGAAGGTTATGCTCAATCGCCGCTCGTACCATGCCAGCGGTGAACTCAGGCCGCATGGTCAGCGACTCGTTATTTAACGCATCCGTGAAGGTGTACATCTCTTTTTCGACGATGTCGGTCACTTCTCCGATACCGCGCGTAAAAAGTCGAGTGTGCTCAAGTATGGGTGTACGCATATTGCTGTAACCATAGATACGAAGCCACTCTCTAACAATCGCTTCTAAATCGTTGAGTCGCCCTGTCGAACGCGGCAAAGCATCGTTCATGCCACGAATAGCGTTAACTTTATTAAAAACCTGAGTCATGTTATCCATTCAATAATTCGGTGCCACAAGCCGGCAAATTGCATCTTGAAGATTTGTGGATCTTTACTGCATGTCAGCACCAAATCAAACGGTGGCTGTCACGATGCCATAACGACGTGCAACGTACGCTTCGACAATTGCTTGAAACTCAAGGGCGATGCTATCGCCTTTGAGCGTTACCGTCCGCTCGCCATCCACAAAGACAGGGGCAGAGGGTACTTCCCCAGTCCCGGGCAGGCTAATCCCGATATCTGCATGCCGACTCTCGCCCGGCCCGTTGACAACACACCCCATCACGGCGACGTTCATCGACTCTACGCCAGGGTAGAGAGATTTCCAGATTGGCATCTGATTTCGCAAATACGTTTGTATCTGGTCTGCAAGTTCTTGAAAAACCGTACTGCTGGTGCGACCACAACCAGGGCAAGCCACCACCATGGGTGTAAAAGCTCTCAGACCCATGGTTTGAAGTATCTCTTGAGCAACCACGACTTCTTTGGTTCTGTCCCCACCGGGTTCGGGCGTCAATGACACGCGTATCGTATCGCCAATGCCCATCTGCAACAGCACAGACAACGCCGCCGTAGAGGCCACAATCCCTTTGCTGCCCATGCCGGCCTCGGTGAGCCCGAGATGCAAGGGATAGTCACATCGATCAGCCAAGTCTCGATAGACAGCGATTAAATCCTGAACATGGCTCACTTTGCAGGACAAAATGATGGCGTTTGACGGCAGCCCCAGCACCTCTGCTCTTTCGGCGTTGCTGATCGCAGAGACAACAAGCGCGTCACGCATGACTGCTCGTGCGTCACGGGGAACGCGTGATTGACTATTGGCATCCATCATTTTGGCGAGCAACTCTTGGTCAAGGCTGCCCCAATTGACGCCAATACGCACGGGTTTGTTGTGTTTGCAGGCAACTTCAATCATTTGAGCGAAGTTATCATCACGCTTTTTACCACCTCCCATATTGCCTGGGTTGATGCGGTACTTGGATAACGCCGCAGCGCAATCGGGAAACTGTGTCAACAGTTTATGGCCGTTATAGTGAAAATCACCAACAAGCGGCACATGAACACCCATACGATCGAGCTGATTCCGAATCGCCGCAACCTCTTTGGCTGCCTCAGGGGTGTTGACAGTAATTCTCACCACCTCTGAACCCGCAAGCGCCAACTCTTTGACTTGAATTGCAGTCGCAATGGCGTCAGCCGTATCCGTGTTCGTCATTGACTGCACGAGGACAGGAGCCCTGCCGCCGATGATGACGGACTTACCCCCCCACTTGACCTCTACCGCACGTGTTGGGCGTCGCGTCGCTGCACCGACCAGGTCGTTGCAAGACTCATCCCGTTGGGGGGACAGGTTGCTCATTGCAGCATCGACCCTAGCCATTGAGGAAGCATCGCCCTCGGGACAACCCCCTGCCAAATGGCGATCGCTAAGGCTGCGATCACAACCAAGGCAATGAGCACGACCCAACCGATAGACGACTGCTGGGGACGCTCGGGTTCGTGGGCCGCCAGTGATCTTGTCGACGTATGGTTCGCAATGGTGCCACCAATCATACCGATCCGATCTTTGAGCGCTTCTTCGATGGGCTGGGAATCCATCCCGAGCAAACGGGTGTAATTTCTGATCAGTCCACGTAGCGATAATCCGCTTGGTAATTCATCCACCCGATCCGATTCTAGCGATTCGATTAACCGACGCGAATATTTAAGTCGAGCGGTCACATCGTCAAACGTCAATTTAAGCGCTACTCTTTTGTCTGCAAGCGACTTACCCGCAGAGACAGAAGGTTGCACTAGCGCGGGAGGCTCAACAGCCACAGATGCGACATCCGGGATGTGCAATTGCTCAAGGCCTGTGTCAGTCACGTCCGGATCTCCTTAATTGGGATAGATATCTTTGCATCTTTTTTTTCTCGCAACCGCGTGCGATCTTTCACTTGACCCGCTAACTGACCACACGCCGCATCGATATCGTCGCCGCGAGTCTTGCGAACGGTGGTGACGATTCCTGCATCAAGCAATCGCTGAGCAAAAATACGAATTTTCGAGTCCTTTGACCGCAATAATCCCGACTCAGGAAACGGATTAAAAGGAATTAAATTGAATTTACAATGCAACCTTCGACCAATCTCTACCAATTGCGTCGCATGCTCATCGGCGTCATTGACCCCGTCAAGCATGACGTATTCAAACGTGATGAAGTCTCGCGGTGCAAATTCAAGATAGCGTTCGCAGGCGGCCAACAACTCGGCGAGTGGATACTTTTTGTTCAAGGGGACGAGTTCATCGCGCAATGCATCATTGGGAGCGTGCAGCGACACGGCCAAAGCCACAGGGCAATCACGAGCGAGCCGATCCATCATGGGCACTACCCCAGAGGTGGACACCGTGACGCGCCGTCGCGAAAGGCCATACGCGTTGTCGTCTAACATTAACTTTAAGGCTGGGATCAAGGCATCATAATTGAGCAGGGGTTCACCCATCCCCATCATGACGACGTTACTGATCAGACGTCGATCAATCGGCGCACTTTGCTCTAAAGCTGAACCGGATGATGCGGGCAGACGAGCGTGCTGCCCAGCTTCCCGTAACTTTACATTGGCCCACCAAAGCTGGCCCACGATTTCAGCCGTGCTTAAATTTCGGTTGAAGCCTTGATGGCCCGTCGAACAGAACCTGCAATTCACGGCACAACCAGCTTGGCTTGAAATACACAATGTGCCACGATCATCCTCAGGGATGAACACTGACTCAATCGCGTTACCCTGCCCTACATCAAACAACCACTTGCGCGTACCGTCTGAGGACACTTTGTCGCTTATCACGCCCGGGGCTTGTACGTGACAAGCGTCACGCAATTGCACCCGAAACGCTTTGGCCAAATCAGTCATTTCATCGAAATCACTGATACCCCGTTGATGCACCCATCGCTCAACTTGTTTAGCTCTGAAGGGCTTGCCCCCCCACTGCCCAACCAGGTCGGTTAAGGCAGCACTATCCAAGCCAAGTAAGTTGATGTGATCGGAGTGCATAGCGACAATGTCACGGCCAGTAGCGATGGCTTAACGGCTGTGAACGTTAATGCCAGGGAAGAAAAACCCAATTTCAACCGCAGCCGTCTCAGGCGCATCCGAGCCATGCACTGCATTCGCGTCGATGCTGTCAGCGAAATCAGCACGGATAGTGCCTTTGTCTGCTTTCTTAGGATCGGTCGCACCCATCAGGTCACGATTTTTCAAGATGGCGCCTTCGCCTTCCAACACTTGAACAAATACTGGCCCTGAGATCATGAAATCAACGAGATCTTTAAAAAACGGGCGGGCGCTGTGCACTGCGTAAAAACGTTCAGCATCTGCACGTGATAGTTGCCTCATTTGGGCTGCGATCACTTTCAGACCAGCAGACTCGAAACGAGCAACGATTTGACCGATGACATTCTTGGCAACGGCGTCAGGTTTAATGATTGACAAGGTACGTTCGACAGACATAAAAACTCCAATAAATCTCAATAAAAACAGGGGCTTTGCGTATAACTACGTTAGCTGTGCATTCTAGCACGCGCATTCTAACGCCTACCCTTTAAAATGACGGTTTTGCTAATGCTGCAAGCTGTTTTCTCGGAAATCCCTAATGAGCCAAATGACCGACCCCATCGCCAGTGAACTTTCTAAGAGTTTTGAACCTGCCGAACTTGAATCACGCTGGTACACCGAATGGGAGCGTCGAGGCTATTTCGCTGCCGGTGAGCATGTGCAAGGCAAAGCGGCCAGCGGCCAGACCTACGCCATTCAGTTTCCGCCACCCAATGTGACAGGCACATTGCACATGGGCCATGCGTTTAATCAAACGATCATGGACGGACTGATCCGTTATCACCGAATGCTGGGAGACGACACCGTGTTCGTGCCTGGCACAGATCATGCCGGTATTGCCACGCAAATTGTCGTTGAACGACAACTCGATGCGCAAAAGCTGTCCAGGCATGACTTGGGTCGCCCCGCATTTATCGAAAAAGTCTGGGATTGGAAACAGCAATCCGGCAACACCATTACCAGTCAAGTGCGCAGACTCGGTGCCTCTGCTGATTGGCCTCGCGAGTATTTCACGATGGATGAAAAGATGTCCACTGGTGTTGTGGAAACCTTTGTCAGACTCTACGAACAAGGTTTGATTTATCGCGGCAAAAGGCTGGTCAACTGGGATCCTAAACTACGCACAGCAGTCTCGGATCTCGAAGTCGTCTCTGTCGAAACCGACGGTCATCTGTGGCACATTCTTTATCCTTTTGTAGATGGCCCGCAAACCATCACGCATGCCGATGGGACAACAGAAACACTCGCTGGTCTTACCATTGCAACCACTCGTCCGGAAACCATGTTGGCCGACGGCGCACTGTGTGTACATCCTCACGATAGCCGCTACCAACATCTAATTGGCAAGCTGGTGGATTTACCCCTTTGCGATAGACAAATCCCCATCATCGCCGATGACTTTGTTGATCAATCTTTCGGAACGGGGTGCGTCAAAATTACGGGCGCACATGACTTTAACGATTATGCATGCGCTCAGCGTCATCAATTGCCGCTCATTGTCATCTTTACCCTTGATGCCAAGATCAATGAGAACGGCCCAGCGCAATTTCAGGGCATGGATCGCTTCGTTGCACGCAAAGCGGTTGTTTCTGAGTTGCAAGAAAAAGGTTTTTTGGTCAAGGTCGTCGATCACAAGATGATGCAACCTCGCGGCGATCGAACGCAAGAAGTCCTTGAACCCATGCTGACGGATCAATGGTTTGTTGCGATGAGTAAACCCGCACCTGCTGGTACGCTAAACCCGGGCAAAAGCATCACCGAGGTCGCGCTTGACGTTGTTCAGCGCGGGGAAGTCCAATTCTTCCCTCAAAACTGGACAACGACCTATAACCAGTGGCTTGAGAATATTCAGGATTGGTGTATCTCGCGCCAGTTGTGGTGGGGCCATCAAATCCCGGCTTGGTATAGCGAAGATGGGCAGGTTTTCGTGGCCCGCTCTGAACAAGAGGCTCAGAGCCAAGCAACGGCAGCTGGTGTTCAGGGCATCGTCACGCGTGACCCCGACGTGCTTGACACATGGTTCTCTTCAGCACTTGTGCCATTCACTACCATGGGATGGCCTGAGCAAACCGAAGACCTGAAACGCTATTTACCGTCAAGCGTGCTGGTCACCGGTTTCGATATTATTTTCTTCTGGGTCGCAAGAATGGTCATGATGACCACTCATCTAACCGGTCAAGTCCCTTTCAAACATGTCTATGTGCATGGTTTGATCCGCGACGCTGAAGGGCAAAAAATGAGTAAGTCCAAGGGCAATACGCTTGACCCAGTGGATCTGATTGATGGCGTTGAGCTGGAAACACTGGTTGGCAAGCGTACCTACGGCCTGATGAATCCAAAGCAGGCAAGTAGCATTGAGAAAACAACTCGTAAGCAGTTTCCGGACGGCATTGCGGCTTTCGGCGCAGATGCACTCAGATTCACCATGGCCGCTTACGCCACACTCGGCAGAAACATCAACTTCGATCTTAAACGCTGCGAAGGCTACAGAAACTTCTGCAATAAGCTATGGAACGCGACAAAGTACGTCCTGATGAATACAGAGGGCACTGATCTAGGCCCGGTGAATAACCCAGCCACAAGTTTTGCGGATCGCTGGATTATCAGTTTGCTGCAACAACTCGAACACGACGTCGCCAAGGGTTTTGCAGACTATCGCTTCGATAACATCGCCAATGCGCTTTATCATTTTGTTTGGGATGAATACTGCGATTGGTATCTCGAACTTTCAAAGGTACAAATACAACAAGGCAGCCCAGAACAGCAACAGGCTACACGTCGAACATTAATACGCGTGTTAGAGGCAGTGCTGCGCCTCATGCATCCCATCATGCCGTTTATCACGGAAGAGCTATGGCAAAAGGTGTCATTGGTGGCTGGCAAACGAACAGCACAAGAGGTAACGAGCATTTCTGTACAGCCTTTTCCACAATCCAATATGGCTGCGATTG
This sequence comes from Jezberella sp., assembly GCF_964834465.1. NCBI lineage: Bacteria > Pseudomonadati > Pseudomonadota > Betaproteobacteria > Burkholderiales > Alcaligenaceae > Jezberella > Jezberella sp. The sequence goes on along the minus strand of NZ_CBAZRM010000014.1, from coordinate 82,432 downwards.
ATCTGAGCGCCATGGCTCAAATGGATAGACTGAAATCAGAAATAGAAGCCGTCAGAGCGCTGCGAGGTGAGATGAACCTATCGCCTGCCGCAAGAGTGCCTCTGTTCGCTCAAGGCTCAAGCGAACAACTCAGGGCGCACGCATCTTACCTTGCCGCGCTGGCCAAACTATCCAACGTTGAAGTCGTAGACGTCCTGCCAGATGACGGTGCACCTGTTCAGGTCGTGGGTGATACTCGTTTGATGCTAAAAGTTGAAATTGATGTTGCTGCTGAAAAAATAAGATTGAGCAAAGAAATCGTCAGATTAGAAACTGAGATTGCCAAGGCTCAAGCTAAATTGAGCAACGAGGGGTTCGTGGCTCGTGCACCAGTGGCCGTGGTAGAGCAAGAAAAACTTCGGATCAGTCAATTCTCTGAAACACTTGACAAGGTGAAATCCCAGTACTCAAAACTCGGTTAACCCAGGGTTCTGAGAAAAGCCTCATCCTCTCGGGTGAGGTCGCCTCGGGCACGCGCTGCAGAAATTAAGTCGGGGCGCACTTTTGCGGTGATCATTAATGATTGCTCCCTGCGCCAACGAGCGATATTCGCATGGTTACCCGAGGTGAGCACCGCCGGGACTCGGACTTCGCCGAGTTGCTCAGGCCGAGTGTAGTGTGGACTATCCAATAGCCCTGACAACGCCGGTTGGAAAGAATCTTGCAGAGACGAATCTGCGTGATTCAAAACGCCGGGCAAAAGTCTGACTGCTGCATCAATCATTGCGACGGCGGCGATTTCACCGCCCGACAACACAAAATCGCCGAGAGACCATTGCTCGTCGACGTACTGATCGACAAAACGTTGATCAACCCCTTCATAGCGACCACACACAAAAACTGCGCCTGTTGAGGCAGCCAAACTGGCAGCACGCTTTTGATCGAATGGTTGACCGGTGGGCGATAACAGAATGACCGGTGCTTTCTGTCTCAAATGGTTAATCGCCGACAATGTTTTGATGAGCGGCTCAGCCATCATGACCATGCCTGGCCCTCCGCCGTACGGCCGATCGTCAACCGTTCGATGAATGTCGTCACAGTAGCTTCTTGGATTGTGCGTGTGCAAGGACCAAATATGCTGACTGTGGGCGCGACCAGTGACACCAACATCAGAGACAGCGGAGAAAATTTCGGGAAATAAGGTAATGACATCAATGCGCATTGCAAGGCACCCGATGATTAAACTTGTTCTAAAAATCGAGTGGCCAATCAGTATCGATTTTTTTTCTGCTGATATCTACCTGCTGGACGTGTGCCTCGACAAATGGCACGAGTATTTCAATTTTTTTGCCCTTATCGTCTAGCAGAGGGTCAGACGGATCCATGGTCTTCAACCTTTGAACCCGCAAAATGGCATGAGCACCGTTGTCGAGCACCTCAGTGACAAGGCCGATCAGAGTCTGTGACTCTGTTTCGTAGACTGCACAGCCTTCTAAATCTACCCAATAGTATTCATCGTGCTTCGCGGGTGGAAACAGTGATTTCGAGACAAGAACCGTGTGACCAACAAGACCTTCTGCCGCGTCACGATCATTTATCGAGTCTAACTGAGCGACCACGGTGGACCCTTGAGGCCGTACCGCGACGACTTTGAACGCACGCAAACCCACCCCGCCAGCATCCGTCGGGCTAGTGGCGCGTTTTGCAGGCGCAACTGACGCTTGTAGCCACCACGTGGATGCTTTGCGTAGAACGTCCGAATTGGAGGAGTGTGGCTGGATTTTTACCCAGCCCCTAACACCATAGCCAGCAACAATGCGACCTAATTCGATTAAGTCGCTAGGCGCGCTTGACACGCCTTGTACTGCCATGATGATTGTCTGGCTCAATTAAGCCGCAGTTGCGACTTTGGCCGAGTAGTCTTTTACCAAACGTGCAACGGCTGGTGACAACTGTGCACCATTGGATGTCCAGTAGCCAACGCGATCCATCGCAATGCGCAGACGCTCTTCATTGGCATTAGCAACTGGGTTGTAAAAACCAACACGCTCAATGAAGCGACCATCGCGACGATTACGGGAATCGGTTGCAACGAGGTTATAAAAAGGACGTTTTTTCGACCCACCGCGGGCCATACGAATCACCACCATAGGTAATCCCTCTATAAAATTAGTGAATATGTCAGTCGATGTGCCGAAAATGGCATCACCCAAAAGATCCAACAAAGCCAACTAGTGTAGCACTTTTTACCCTATGTTGAACCAACGCTTGAGCAAAATCCGCTATCTTCTCTTCAAATAATGTTCGACGTGGCTTTTTTGATCTATTTGAGCAATTAAATCATTGCCGGTCTGCTTCGCAAACGCCTGAAAATCTCTGACCGCACCTCGATCGGTGGTTAACACTTGCAACACCTCACCGCTCATCATGATGGCTAATGCTTTCTTTGCCTTCAATATCGGCAAAGGGCATGCCAACCCTTTGGCATCGACCTGATGCTGAAAATCAGGTATGGCTTCGGCTAGCTGTGTCATCAATGACCTATTTCCATCGTCTGTCATACATTCGTTACCGCTCAGATTCTCGTGGCAACCCAGGGCTGCACCCCAGCGATCGCTGCAGGAAGCTTGTCAAGGAGTGTTCCGCCACCCATTGCCATATCCGGACGACCGCCCCCTTTACCGCCCAACTGAGAGGAAAGGTCTGCGACCAGCTCTCCCGCCTTCAGCTTATTGGTGAGATCAGCAGTCACGCCAGCGACGACACTAATCTTGCCCTCTGCCGAACGTGCGGCGAGCACTACAACCGCCGATCGCAACTTGTCTTTCAGCTGATCCACCATCGCTCGCAACTCTTTGGGATCAACGCCCTGCACTTCATGTGCTAAGACCTTGATACCGTTCAGATCAACCGCTTGCTCTGACAGCGCTTGTCCAGCGCTCGACGCAAGCTTTGCTCGAGCCTGATCCAACTCACGCTCAAGACTCTTGATTTGATCCTGAACAACCCCAATCCGATCAACCAAATCAGCAGGTTGCGTCTTCAGGGCAGAAGAGGCCTTTAACACTGTCGTATTTAATCGTTGAACCCAGGCGAGCGCATTATCACCAGTAATCGCCTCAATTCGGCGTACGCCAGCTGCCACCCCCGATTCAGCCAATATTTTGAATAGGCCAATGTCACCAGTGCGCTCGACGTGGGTACCGCCGCAGAGCTCTCTCGAAAAACCAATATCCAAAACTCGCACGGTATCGCCGTATTTTTCACCAAATAACGCCATCGCACCGCCTTTAACCGCCTCATCGTAAGCCATGACCTGAGCCCGCGCAGCTTGATTAGCAAGGATTTCGGCATTCACTAAACGTTCAACTTTTTCAATGTCTGCAGCAGAAACCGGGGCATCGTGTGCAAAGTCAAAACGAGTTTTATCTGCGTCAACCAGCGAACCACGTTGCTGTACATGCCCCCCTAATACGTCCCTCAGCGCCTTGTGCATCAGATGAGTCGCGGAGTGATTTCTGACAGTTTTGGCACGGTTCGTTGCATTAACCTCAGCAAAAACCTGATCCCCAACAGACAAGGTACCCAAGGTTATCTGTCCATGGTGTCCAAATACCGAAGACTGGATTTTTTGAGTGTCAAGAACGGTAAAAGACGAAGTGGCAGTCTTGAGTAAACCGCTATCACCCACTTGACCACCCGACTCTGCGTAGAACGGCGTTCTATCCAGCACAATAATCGCCTGTTGCCCAGCCGACACGTTATCTACCTGCACCCCATCGAGATACAAAGCGAGTACGCTTGCTTGGCAAGACAAATGGTCATATCCCTCGAATTGAGTTTGCGATCCGTGATACGACAACCCTTCCGTCATTTTGAATTTACCGGATGCTTTTGCCTGTTCACGCTGGCGATTCATTGCCAGATCGTAGCCTTCAATATCCACATCAACGCTGCGTTCACGACAAATATCAGCAGTTAAATCAACGGGAAACCCGTAGGTGTCATAGAGCGTGAAGAGCGTATTGCCATCCAAAACAGGATTTTTCCCCGGCTCTTGGACGAGGCCAGCCAAAGCGACATCAAGCAATTTCATGCCGTGCTCAAGGGTTTCACCGAATCTCTCTTCTTCTTGGCGTAATACTTGCTCAACCCTTGTCGCTGCCTTTCTGAGCTCTGGGTAAGCGTCGCCCATCTCATTGACCAAGTCTTTCACCAGTAAATAGAAAAATGGTTTCGACTGCCCAAGCTGATAACCATGACGTAAGGCGCGTCGAACGATGCGGCGTAGGACATAGCCCCTGCCCTCGTTGCTCGGAATAACCCCATCGACGATCAAAAAACTGCAAGCCCGTATGTGGTCTGCGATGACTTTCAACGAATTATTGGTCAGGTCTTTACAGTGAGTTTCTCGGGCGGCCGCAGCAATTAAGCCCTGAAACAAGTCAATCTCATAGTTGGAATGAACATGCTGCAACACGGCAGCGATTCGCTCTAGCCCCATCCCTGTATCAACGCAAGGTTTGGGTAATGGGGTTAAATTGCCCGCTGCGTCTCGCTCAAATTGCATAAAAACGAGATTCCAAATCTCGATATAGCGATCCCCATCCTCTTCGGGCGACCCTGGGGGCCCGCCCCAAATACCCTCGCCATGGTCATAAAAAATCTCGGTACAAGGACCACAGGGGCCTGTGTCTGCCATTTGCCAAAAATTGTCAGAGGCATAGCGTGCACCCTTGTTATCACCGATCCGAATGATTCGTTCAGCCGGCACGCCCATGACGTTTTTCCAGATATCGTACGCTTCGTCATCTTCTTGATAGACGGTGACCCACAGTTTTTCTTTGGGCAACGCGTAGACATCGGTCAATAGCGTCCAGGCAAACTTGATTGCCTCGTGCTTGAAGTAGTCCCCGAAGCTGAAATTGCCAAGCATCTCGAAGAACGTATGGTGCCTCGCTGTATAGCCAACATTTTCGAGATCATTGTGTTTTCCTCCAGCCCGCACACTTCTCTGTGAAGAAGTCGCTCGTGTGTAAGGCCGCGTATCTTTACCGGTAAAAACATCCTTGAACTGAACCATCCCCGAATTGGTGAACAGCAACGTCGGGTCGTTGCCAGGGATCAGCGAGGAGGACGCAACAACGGTGTGACCATTAGATTGAAAATATTCAAGAAACTTTGATCGAATTTCAGCGGTTTTCATGATGCGACACAAAAAATGAGGAATCTGCATTGCAAGGCGCAATGCCGGATCGGATAAACCACTGATTATAGGGGAGCAACACAAACATAGGCCCGGACACCTGTTGCGTGAAATGAATGCTCGTATGGTGGGTCGATTCGCCATTCAGCCACGAGTCTGGCCAAATAGCCCTCCGGGCAGTTGCAGTCGCCGGTCAATGGGTTGACATATTGGTCAGGAGAATTCAACCCCTTGCAATTCGCCCCTGCCGCAGACACGAAAGCGCCTCCAAATCTATCTTGCGGGCTCAACGAAATCGGATGTGAGAAATGCAGTGCGACGGTGCCCACGGGTAAGGTTGGGATGGTCTCCCAAGGTGGGTTAGGCAAATCAAGTGGCGCGCCCTTTAACCGAGAGATGGCCAGAGGATGAACGACCAAGCCCGTCCCGGCCAGCGTCGTGAGTAACTTGCCCAACCGATTACTATCTTGCGCATTTTCGGATTCGGTCCCATCTGGCCGCAAAACCAATAAGGCCTCCAGCGCGCAGGCAGCATTCACACAATTTGCGCGAACAACTTGTCGGATATAAATCTCCAACTGGTAAGGTAATGACGGTTTTGTCACGAAGCTGCCAGGCAAATGTCCGGCCTCTATCAACTTACTCACCTCTAGCTTTTTGACCCGATGGGTTCTGAATTCAGCCAATGCTGCAGCACCTTTAAGTCGACTCGTTTGTAACGCATCAGCTCGCAGTTTCAACTCTTGCCTGACCGCATTGCCGACCAAAACGAGCCACGCCCCACTGGATGCTGCCGCGTGATCCTCAATGTCATTGACCCATCGGTCCGCTGACCAAGCCGCTAGCAATGAAGCAATCATCAAGATCACGACTAGCTCGAACAGCAGAAAACCCTGTTGCTTTTGATCATGCTTATGCCTGCGTGCCATTAGCGAATGACGAACTGGAACTGATTGCTATCGCCCGCAGAACACTGAGCATCTGCGAGGATTGGGTTGTACGGCTGAGGTGGAATCTGCGTGGCGTTCTTGACTTGAGCTGAACCATTTCGTCCCGAGATCACAACGATTTCCGCGACACGCTGCAAAATTGAAGCCAAAGCGGGGCAAGCTGCATCATTGACATCTGTAAACGTCATTGAAAACGCCGAACCGCGTGCAAAACCCGCCAAGCTCTGAGCTTCGATCTGGACGACCCCTCGCCCACTAACGCCTGATCCACCCAGACCGTGCGCGATGTTGCTTGTCGCACCTTCACCTGAAACGGAAATCACACTCGACCCTCTCAGGGCGGAGGCAAGTGTGCCGTTGTGAATGCCCTGGTAAGGCGTTGCGCCGAAACCGTGTGTATTTGCTTTTATTCGAGCAACGAAACGCTGCATCTCTTCTGCCACTCGCGGCACTTTATTTTCAATCACATAAGCTTGTATAGCAGGAATTCCAATAATGGCAATCAGCATCATGATTGCAGTGACAATCGACACCTCAATCAAAGAAAAGCCCTGCTGCTGCCGGTGCTTGGTCACATCTTTTGTGCGCAAGGAATTGTGGCCACTACCATAAGTCATACACATCACTGATCCTTTCATTTAGTTAAATGCATACGCAATAGCCATGGCCTGCCTGAGCTCATCGATTACCTTAACGTGTACGAGCGCGATGCCCATCACAACGATGACAGCCAAAATCAGTAAAGACCATCGAATTTGTTGCGCACTTTGTTTAAACTCGTTCAAGGCGTTTGTTCCCAACCGGTCGGCAGAGCGAAAAATCGCTTGATCCAGGCCTGCGATTTCCGCAACATCACACAAGAACCACCAGGTTTTTTCATCAATCAAACCGCTGTCCAACGCTTGCACTGACCCTAAGCCCACATCAATCCTCGAGAGCATCGTCTGCAGGTGATGGTCCAGCCATGCGCAGCGATTGTCTGACATCACAACCAATGCATGACGCAGTCGGGCTAATTCGCTGCCCTGTGGCTGAATCAGTACCGCTAGCAAGGACAGGAACCTCATTGCCTGAAGGGATCGATACAACTTCCAAATAAACCAACGATCCAGGACAGAGCGAAATGGACCCACATAATTTTCAACAGACCACCCAGTGAAACCGAGGCAAATCGAGCTCACGACCAGCGCGTGACACCAGTACGAACGCAGCAATTGAGAGAGCTGATCGAATCGAATTGTCCAAGGCCCGTAATATTCACTGGGGACCATAGAAAACGCCATGAACAAACGATCGTGGGTAAAAAATGGCATCGCCATAATCGACAGCAACGCCACCAGCCAAGCGCTAAAACCGACAGACGTTGTTTGTAAAAAGCTATTTTTTGCTTCGTCGTATGTTCGTACACAACGACCCAAACTCCCAAACACCAAACTGAGCGATTGACCGCCCGCAAGTTGGGCAGTACGCAACGCAACAATGTCGTCTTGGGGTAAAGTCTGATCAAACGTCGAGTACACATCGCCAGAGGCTAGGGTCAATCGATTCGCCCAGTAGTTGGCTAGCAAGCCACGGGCACCACGGCCACGATATCGCTTGGCATCTGCTTCAAGAATTTTCAAAAGTGTTTTACCACCACCGTTGAGCCCGATCATTTCACTGAGGTAGGCGTAATAATCGGCACGGTAGGGTTTAAAAACACGCGCAGAGATTGATAGGCATAGCCGTTGGTAATGGCTTCTGAACCATTTCATTGAACAGACCAAAGAAATGACCATCAGACCCTGTCGGTAGTATCTTTCTATCATCCTAGGGTCACAAAGACAGTTGAAAGGGCCCAAACCTTGTTTCAACCGACCGTGGATCAATTTGTCCGATTGATATTTTAAAAATGGCGCATTCAAAGATTGATTTGCCAAACATATTGTCGTTTGTCAGCGTCGCCCGCGAGCGGGTGTCGAACCAGTATTTCAACGTTGAGCGATTTGGATCGTTTAACGCGTCTAAAAAATCCGACTCGCAGGTGGGCTCGATCATCTCAGCAACCACTGTCCTGCTCTCCAGTCCAAATAGGGATTCGATTTTCTTAGCTCTACAAACCTCGCAACCTTTGACGTTACGAAAGCGCAAGGCTTCTACGTTCAGTTGATAAGCAGATGTCAGCGCTTTAATCCAGCGAACAAACCATTGATAAGGTCTAGCATGGCCCTTGGCACACAACCAGTTTGCCTGCGCGGGTACGTCGCAAAATCTTATCGAACAAGCGCGACAAAGCGCTGGTAACAGCATTTGATGAACAAGTAGCTTTAGAACACCAGGACTTGCCAAGAAGTCTCGTGAAACGCCGATCAAACTTGAACTGAGTCTTTCACAGATCAGTAAGCACGACCGCGCGTGAACGGTCGTGTAGAGGCTTGCGCCCGAAGCAGCGAGATCCATGAAAGCCCGACCACCTGCGGCATCTCGTATTTCACCAATGAGCAAATCATTCATGGCAGATCGCTTAATGGTTGTTAGTTTTGAATCGAATACCTGTCTATCAGAACCGTCTAAAGACCGAGTTAACGTGTTTTGTAAGGCGTTGGCGATCACGAACTCGGCAGGATCCTCAATTGTGATGATTTTCCGGTTGGCCGGAATATTTTTCATCAATGTTGCAATGGTGGTTGATTTGCCCGAACCAACGGATCCAGATAAAACCACTGCACCACCCTCAATCAAGGCAGCTCGCTCAAAAGTGTCAACTTGAGACGGCAGATACCCCAATTGCATCAGGGTAGGCGCCAGCGCAGTTGGATCAGATCGCAACAGCCTCAGGCATACACTCGGACCGTGATCGGTCGCCAGCGATGCCCACCGGAGCGTCAGTTGTATCCCCTTTGCGGTGCGTTCAAGACGGCCTTGTTGTTCAATGGTGGGATCAAACACGGCACCATTCCCGCCTTTGATCTCCATCCACACGAGGCTGAGCATCTCAAGCATGAACAACGTTGGATATTGAGAGAATTTTGTACCTTCAACGTAATGTCCGTCTATCGTATATCTGATCAGTGACTGAGAGTCAGAAGTACGAACGTTGAAATGGACGTCACTTGCACCCGCATCAAACGCCCATTCAATAATTTCATCAAAAATTCGAATTAAGGCAGGACGACGATCTTGCCCTCGCAATCCTGACGATAAAGCGCGCTCGTCGTTCAATCGGAGTGGTTTAATCAAACTCAACAACACGGGCCGCGACACGGCATAGACAGGCCGCTCTTGTAGTTTAAATTTCTTGCGCATCAAGAGATCCAATACGGCTGCTACTTGATCATCATGATCGGTTCCGCAAATAACAAATAAACCTGCACTGCCATCGTCAAACAGTACAGGGCACATCCGATCGAGCAGGCTTACTGTATCAAGCTCAACGGCCAGCAATCGCTTGCAACGTGGGCGTAGCTGACTAAGTTCCTCATGGGTGTTGACCAGCATCCCTGAAACAGCAGAAGCATCACGCGAGCCTGTCTTGAAACTTGTGCGGAACCAACTCATTGGGGTTTGAAATCCAGACAAATTTCCTTCACGACGTCTTCGCGCTTGAGCTTCACACAAGGCGGATCAATATTGACGAGTTCGTAGCCAATCCGAAGCCCGAACAGCGGCTGTAAAACGCCTGACCGAAAACTCATGGATACCGAGTCGATCGTCACCTCGGCGGTCAACTTGTTACCGAGGCCGTAAATGGCATGTAACTTATCCGCGGTCTTCGCCTTGGGTGATGCCGCGATATCGTCAGACCGCGCGGGGGTGGAATGGCTTGCGCTTTTTAATGCCGCAAGGGCTTCGGCTTCCATCAGGGAATTAACGGTTTGCTCGATATTGGATTCGGCGGCGCAAAGTGTCGTTCCGAAGAGCAGTACCACAGCGCCTACGCAGTGCCACCAAATAGTCAACTTAAAGAACAAATAAAACCCCTTCTGCGATGAATTGAAGTGCACTGCCCTTTCCGCTGTTGTGCGTCTCAGATGAAGCGTCTACTGAGATGGATACTCGCGTCCAATAGATAGGTAGTAAAAGTCGGTTGGTTAGAATCGCTGATCGCAGTGGCCCTTTGAACCTCAGGGTATGGCTTTGATTGCTGGCGTGGGCTCGAACAGATCCCACCTGGACAGACTCAAATCCAGTCTCGATTTCACGAATCTGATCGAGCCACTTCAGATCATCAATACTTGAATAAACGACTGAGTTAGCGTGATGCTCGTCAACCCATCCAACGATCGCTCGATCCAGATCTTCAAATGCCAGGGTGGCATGAGTGACGCTGAGATGTTGTAGATGGTGATTACGCGCCGCCGGTGATCGCCGGCGATAGATCGCCTGACACTGCCAAAGCATTTGAACAGATTCACAATCCAACGACGTCAAAGCCCAGCCGTCTTTTTCTACTGGCAATGTCGACCATTTTTGAATGCTCGCCCAGAGTGATCCGGGCTCATCCGTTCGATCCGACAAGCGATCTAGACTGACGCCAGTTTGTGGAGGATATCCGCCGTGATTCGTTGAACCATTCAAACGAGTTGACTCGCCCGAGGTCGAACCAAACCACATCCAGCAAGCTCCAATCGTTGCAGACGCGATCAGCATTGCTTTAATCGAGCTTGACCTGGCATACCAATCAGGGATCTTGTTGACCACCGAACAGACTGGAAAATCACCTTCTAGCCAGGTAGGCCTTTGCAAGCACCAAGTCGCTTCAAGCGTCGTCAAGTCAAGATCGATGAATCGGGTCTTTAAGTCGGCAACTGCGTGCAAAGCAGACTGCTTTGATGAAAAATGCTTATCGCTACTACACAAAACATAGCCTTCACTGCAAGCAATCAGCCAATATCCCTCTTGTGAATCGGATAAGAGGCAGACGTGCGCACCTAACGGATGACGAGATGCAAAAATAGCTGCGAGTGAAAATAATCGACGATGAATTGAAGTGTTGCCGGCAATGTGCCGTGAATTGATCCGGCGTTTGCAAGCAGCGACACGTGCGTCAGAGCCGCTGAACACGTAGTGAGTCGCGTGTGTCGCGCGCGCGCGCTGCAGTACCTCTTGACGCGGGTTAGACCCAACCAACGCAAACCAGTTCATGCCAACCAGCAACTGCTCGCCCGCGTCGGTCAGAAACGAATCGGCTGATGACTGACGAATTTGACCCGAAGAAGACGCCACCATCTGCTCATCTGACTGCACTAGCCATCCTCCAGTAACGCAGTCAGCACGATCACCGTAATGAGTTTGCTTTTACCTATACGGTCGCTGCCACCAAGGATAGCGGGAAGCTCTGGCGACAAACTTAACGATTTGCTTTGTTCTTTTGTGCGTTCGAAGCCTGATATCAACATGGATTGCCCAGAGCGCAACGCTATTTGCTGAACCGAACCGTTGCCGTCAATGACAATTTGTTGGACGGAGAGGTTTTTTCCACTTCCGCCGAAGCTCACCGTTTTTAGAGGTTGGGCAACGGTATTGTCATAGGCAATTGAAATAAGAATTTGGCCGTCTTCTTGAGCATCTGGCAAGATGGTCAAAAAAGCGCCTACCGTTTCCTCTTTTTGACTCACGGAAACCGACCCGTTTTGGGGTTCACTACCATCGCTTTTTATTGCAGTGGCTGGGGTTGTTTTAATCTGATCAATATAGGAGAAGGTCGTACGGACAGCATGTGTCACGGGCCGACGATTGATGGTCATCATGGGGATAGTGCTATGTCGTATGACTTTGCCTTGGCGAGAAAGTGCCTGAAGCATCAGTTGAATAGGATTGGATCCAGGTGCTGCGACAGCAACCGCCGAGGTCGACAGGTCGTCTTCGCTCGCAGTGATTGGCCCTTTTACAGAGGCCGTTAAATGATCAGTCATCACGGCAGCTGACCAATCGACGCGAAGCTCTTGGTCATTCTCGGTTTCAACGGTTAGTTCTTCAAACACCAGTCTGAGACGACGGGTGAGAATTCGATTTTCTTTCTCGATAAACTGTGCGATGTTCGATAGCGATTCTGGCACATCGGTAACCACAATTGAACTGGAAGCCCCAGATTGGGCGGTGACAACACCAGCCTTGGTCAAGAAGGGTTCAACTTTTACCTTTATCGCATCGAGTGCGCTTTGTTCCGTTGATCTCAAGACCGTGCGGGCACTGCTATCAAACCCACCGGCACCTGCGGCGCTAGATCGCCCTAAGGCCATCTCAACTGAGGCAGACGTCGTTAATAGGCGCACATCAAACACTTGAGTCTGCGTACGATAAAAAATGATTGCGCCAGATTCGTATCGCCAATAGATATTTAAGCGCCGTGCAATGACATCCAGAATTTTGGCCAACGGTTGCGAACCACGAGGAAAAGCAGCTTCGCTTGGCATCAACACGATTTCACCGGGCACGTTGAGTGATGTGCGTGGTGCGAACATTGATGAAGGCAATAAGGCTTCTGGGCTAATTCGAACGGGCAGGTCGATGGCAATGCTGAGCCTCTGTGCGATTGCAGGTAGATCAAATGCGGTCGATCCAAACAGCAACGTCGACTCAACCCGCCGTTGCAGGGCTTTTGGCAATAAGACTTCTCTCGCGACAGGTATCGATTTACCCGCAACCCACGGCTTGTTGACCGATTGTGCTTCAAGTCGAACTTGTCCGTTGGTCGCCGCCTTTTTGAATCGATCGATTCGGCCTTCTACGTTCTCTGTTGATAGCGCGACCCGTTGTCGATGCTCTTCTAGTACCTCATGAAAGGTACATCCCGAAGACAGGAAACTACCCAAAATCAGCATCTGCCGACCAATGATCATGGCGTACCTTCCCGGCTCATGGTTGGATCGCAGGATTGTGTCGCGGACACGACCCGAAGCACTCGGTTTGAGTAAAAGCAGGCTTGAAGCGGTCGATCAGACAATTCAGTAGCCGCCATGAGCTGCCTGACGGATTGCTCGAAAGGATGCGGAAAACTGACATAACCAGAAATTGGAACATCAACATCGACGGCCCAATGTTCAGACAAAAAATGCCAGCCTGCTAACGCTGCCCATCTGACGAGTGCCCTACGCAACAGGAGATCTTCAGGTCTCAAGTCAAAGGTGACTGAAGGGGTCGCTTTTACCGCGACGCTCTCTTTTGCGGCTGAAGCAGAGACAACTATTTCGTTGGGGACTGGCAACCGGTGACGATGTGCCTCAGCAGCTTTCTTGCCTTGCCGAAAGTAGAGATGATCCCATCCACCTGAGACGACAATCAAATCACCTCGACGGGTGTATTCGAGCAACTGTTCTCCATGGAGCAATTTCGCTGAAATGATTGGGATTGCCTGTGATGGTCGCCATTGCAGCCAGATTTGTTCAGTATCTGAAAATACTTGAATGGGACCAACCGATTTATCGCCGAGCAAACGCCAGTTGAAATTTAATGCACCGGCACTACTGTTGAGTAATTTGCCATCAAAACCGCTTTCCCCACGAGCTGGCTTTGAGGGCCACGCGCAAGCCTCTACAAGCAAGCAGGAAAAAATTATTACAAGACGCGCTGTCAACATCGATGATCACGAAGAAGGAATCGACCGACATCATGACCGCGGATGCATCAAACAACAATTGTGAAACCTACGTATACATGAACAGAAAGCGACAGCATCTGATCGCGCAAAAAAAGAGCCAACCTCGTGATTGCCCACAAACACTCGCTGGCAAGTCAGCTCGTCGTTGGACGTGAAATCAGGGGTTGGCCTTCACTTAGGCAGTCGTATAGCTAACAACTATTTTTTGGCCTTTTTAGCTGCTGATGGAGGTGTGCTTTGAGGTGCTTCATTTGACAACATTTTGGCGTCTTCAATCGCCATCGTTAAGGCTTTGACTGGCGGAACTTGCCCAGAGAGTGCTGCATCGAGTTGTGCGCTCAGCATGGGTTCTATGCGAGCATAACCACTCAAACGAAACCCTCGATTCGTCTTGCTGGTTGCTTGGCGCATGTTTTCAACAATCAGTTTCAGACCCGGAATGCTGTTATAGAAAGAAACGTCTGCTGCGCGCGATGCAGCATCGTTTAGCGGCAAGAAACCAGTCTGTTGATGCCACGCTGCTGCAATCACAGGCTTAGACAAATAGGCAAGAAAACTTGCTGTTGCTTTGTTCTGTTCAACGGGCTGTCCACTGGTTATCCAAAACGCCGATCCGCTGACAAATGGAACCCCGGGCTTGGTGGTTACTTGATCGTAATATGGCAAAGGAGCAACACCAAACTTTAAATCTTTGGTCGCGACAAACTGCCCCAGCGAACCAGATCCGGTCGTCAGCACCGCACACTTCCCTTCTGAAAACAGTCCGTCCGGTTGATTGCTGTTGCTATTGACAGAAAATATATTGACCTTTTTCCAGCTCACCATGAGCGCCATATGGCGCATGTAAAGCGTATCAAAATTGAGTGCAACGCCCTTCGCATTATCGAGACCATTGTTTGGGGTAGCGTACAGCGAATTGTTCATCGACGCCAAATTTTCGAGATGCACAGAGACTTGTTCACTGGTTGCGTAGGGACAGTCGTAATAGGCTTTGTCGCGAAGCAACAGCAATTGCGCTTGCAACGCAGACCAAGTCGCACCAGGCGCGTTAGGATCCAATCCCGCTTTCTTAAAGGCATCAACGTTGTAGAACATCACAGGGATTTCCGCCATAAACGGAAACGCCAGTAACCGATTTTGTTTGTCGCGAATGAAACCGCTGGTTTGACCCAAAATAGAGTTCAAGTCTGAAATCGGATATTTCTTTGCAAACTCATAAAGAGGGAGGATGTCGTGATGATTTGCAATGACATCAGGCGAACGATTGTCATCAATCTGCACCAAGTCAGGCTTACGCTTTGCAGCTAAAGCACGTGATTCTGGGCTGGCAAGCGCCGTCTGATCGACAAACGCCTTTAATTCGACTTTGACATCGCTTTGCTCTGAATTGAACCTTTTGACGATCTTCTCAAACTCTGCGCGGTTAGCTGGGTTAAGCGTATGCCACACCTCAATTTCGGTGGTTGCTTGAGAGAGCGCACAGATTAAGCTGGCACTAAGGGTGGCAATAAGACGAGTGGGGTAAGACAAGCTGGTAATCCTCATAAGGCACTACAAAGTTAATGAATGGAAGTTGGCATCGAACAAATGCAACCGGCATGCTTGGCACACTCGATCAAACGTCCTTCGCAGAGGTAAACGCATCTGCAAAGAACGCATCTTCGGGTAACCGGCATTTTGCCGAAAAGTCTTTACGGGCCGATTCGACAACAATGGGTGCCCCGCACGCATAGATTTCAAATTGTTGCATATCAGGAAAATCTTGTATGACCGCATGGTGTACAAATCCAGTGCGACCAGTCCATGCATCTTCTTCCAAAGCATCAGACACCACAGGAACGTACGTAAAGTCTCGCAAATCGCGGGCCCACCCTTTGGCTAGCTCGTCCAAGTAAAGGTCAGCTGGTCGACGACCACCCCAATATAGATTGATGGGTCTCTGAATACCTTGGTGAATCATATGTTCGACGATTGACTTAATGGGTGCAAAACCGGTACCGCTTGCCACCATAACGATGGGCTTTTTTGAATCTTCTCGTAAAAAAAATGAACCAAACGGACCTTCAAATCGAAGAATTTCGCGTTCTTTCATCTGTGTCGCGCCACTGCCAAACACATGATCTGTAAACAAACCACCCGGCATGTGTCGAATATGCAATTCAAGCGTCGCAGCATCGTGCGGCGCATTTGCCATGGAATAACTACGACGCTTACCGTCTTTCAGAAGTAATTCAATGTACTGGCCTGCATAAAAACGAAACGTCTCTGTTGCCGGCAGCTGCAGTGTCAGGATTTTTACATCGGGCGCAGCCGTATGTATTGCAGTGACACGAACGGGGAGCTTGCGAATCTGGATATCCGTGGCAAATCTAACCTCTCGCGACTCGATTACCATGTCGGAGGTGGGTTTCGCCTGGCAAAACAAGGTAAAACCAGCCTCAATATCTTCAGCACTCAAGATTTGTGCCGGACTTGTACCCGCCTCATAGGTACCACGCACGACTTTGCCACGGCACGTAGAGCAAGCGCCACTTTTACAACTGTAGGGCAACACGATACCGGCAGCCAGCGCAGCGTCAAGCACAGATTGATCTGGCTGAGCGTTGAATTGATGCTGACTTGGTTGAATGGTGATTTGAAAAGACATAAAAAGCTAACCTGAGTTTTTGGGATGGGCAGATTTATAGCACTGTCGCCATTAAACCACTGGAGACAGAACAGGGTTTTTAGGTCGAGCGTCGAGCAGTTTGCCCTTACGGGCACGCTTTGAGACATACGACGCTAAGGAAGCCCCTTGAAGCAGGTCTTCGACTTGCTTGTTTCTATAGAGTCCGGTCGCTCTCAAACCTTGACTTGAGATAGGCACGCATTGCGACAACGCATCTGACTCGTCAATGATCATCAGAATGGTTCCTCGCCCGCCCCCAGATAGCGTTTTAACCTCGTCAAGCGCAATCACGAGGAGTTTGCCTTTTGCAGAGAAAAGCGCAACGTGGGTAGCACCCGGGATCGGCCGTGCCGGGCGTAACAAAGTATCCCCGGTCTCGAGCGTGACGAACTGTTTACCAGCTCGCTGACGGCTAGTCATGTCGGTCAGTTTCGTTGAAAAACCAAACCCTTTCTTGGTAGTCAACAGCCACTGTTGCTCAGCAGCAGACGCAATCATGTGCTCTATCCGGCTACCGGGCGTCAAATCAATCATTGAGGTTACCGGCGCGCCATCACCTCTCGCTGACGGTAAACCAGAAACAGGGACAGAGTAGACTCTGCCGTTGTCACCAAAGGCAATGAGCGTATCAGTGCTTCTACATTCGAAGACGCCATAACAATCGTCTCCGCTTTTAAACGTAAATTGAGTCGTGTCGTGACCATGACCTTGCCTCGACCTCAACCAGCCTTGCTGCGACACAATCACGGTGACAGGTTCATCAACAATTTTGACTTCTCGCACAGCGCGCTCAGCCACTTCGATGAGCGTACGTCTATCATCACCATATTGTTTAGCGTCCGCCTCAATTTCTTTTGTCACCAACCGTTTCAGTGCAGAGGGCTGCTCTACTAACTCTTGCAGACGTGCTTGCTCAGATTTTTTATCGGCGAGTTCTTGCTCAATCTTAAAACCTTCAAGCTTTGCTAACTGACGCAGACGCATATCCAGAATGTCATCTGCCTGCCGCTCGCTCAGCTTGAATCTTGCCATCAGCGCTGGCCGCGGTTCGTCGGATTCACGAATCGTTTGAATCACCTCATCGACATTGAGGTAGACCAGCATTCTGCCCTCGAGCACGTGGATCCGATCAGTAACCTTGTCCAAACGAAAACGAGTTCTTCGAAGGACGGTCGCAAGACGAAA
Source organism: Jezberella sp. (assembly GCF_964834465.1). NCBI lineage: Bacteria > Pseudomonadati > Pseudomonadota > Betaproteobacteria > Burkholderiales > Alcaligenaceae > Jezberella > Jezberella sp. The sequence continues at coordinate 64,865 of NZ_CBAZRM010000014.1, read as the reverse complement.
CTCAACCCATTCGCTGAGTGCTTCTCGCAGCGGCTTTTGTCTGGGGCGGCCATCAGTGCCAATACAAACCAGATTAACGGAGACATTGGTTTCCATGCTGGTTTGAGCCAACAAGGTAGTGACAAACTCATCTCGATCTATCTTTGAGGTTTTAGGTTCAAAAACGAGACGCACACCCGCGTCTTTACCCGACTCGTCTCGAACGGCGTCTAGCAAGGCCAACATTTGGGTCTTGGTTTGCTGCTGCTCTGGGGTCAGTGCTTTTTTACCTGTTTTTACCTTCGGATTCGTTAAATCCTCAATTTCCTCTAAGACCCGTTGGCAAGAGGCGCCGGGAGGAAGCTCATGGACCACCAATTGCCATTGCCCACGAGCCATTTCCTCGAACTGCCAACGTGCCCTGGCTTTAATTGAGCCGCGCCCCGTTTGATAGACAAGAGCGATGTCTTCAGGCGAGGTAATGATTTGTCCTCCCCCTGCGAAATCCGGCCCAGGCACCAATTGCAATAGCTCTGTTTCAGATAGTTTGGGCTGTTTAATCAGCGCAACGCAAGCTTGAGCGATTTCTCGCAAGTTGTGCGATACGATTTCGGTTGCCATACCCACAGCAATCCCTGACGCGCCATTAAGCAACATGACAGGTAGTCGAGCAGGTAGCATTGCAGGCTCTTGATGACTACCATCATAGTTAGGGACGAAATCTACTGTCCCCTCATCTAACTCGTCCAGTAACACTCGAGCAAGCGGTGTCAACCTTGCCTCGGTGTAGCGCATCGCCGCTGCATTATCCCCGTCACGCGAACCAAAATTACCTTGACCGTCAATCAGCGGGTAACGTAGCGTGAAGCTTTGAGCCATTCTGACCAAAGCCTCATAAGCGGCTTGGTCCCCATGAGGGTGATATTTACCAAGTACATCACCGACCACGCGTGCCGACTTAACAGGGCGTGATCCCGATTGAAGCCCCATCGCCTGCATGGCGTAAAGAATTCGACGTTGAACAGGTTTTTGTCCATCACCAACGTCGGGTAAGGCACGACCTCTGACGACAGAGACCGCGTAATCGAGATATGCTTGCTCGGCATATTTGCCGAGTGTGATCGATTCACTTGATTCGCCCTGATCGAACAGGTCCGGTTGTAATACGTCGTTCATTCGCTTGCCTTAAATATCTAACTCGGCGAGATTGCCTTTCTCTTCGATCCAGCTGCGTCTTTGTCCGGACTCGCCCTTACCCATCAGCATGTCAAACATCCGTGTCGTCGATACAGAATCCATTTCGCCATAACCGACTGGCAGCATTCGACGAGTATCGGGGTTCATGGTGGTATCCCATAATTGCTCGGGATTCATCTCACCGAGACCTTTGAATCGGCTGATACCCCAAGAACCATCGCGCACATTTTCTTGACGCAATTTATCTTCTAAGGCCTCGAGTTCCCCTGCATCCAAGCAATAGATTTTTCGAGCAGGCCGTTTACCAACCGCCGGTACATCGACTCTGAATAATGGGGGGCGTGCAATGTAAACGTGGCCTAATTCAACGAGCCTTGGGAAGTGCTTGTAAAAAAGTGTCAACAACAAGACTTGGATGTGAGAGCCGTCCACATCCGCGTCAGACAGAATACATATCCTGCCATATCGCAAACCAGACAAGTCGGGTTGGTCGTTTGGTCCGTGGGGATCAACGCCAATTGCAACCGCAATATCGTGAATCTCGTTGTTGGCGAACAATCGATCACGATCAACCTCCCAGGCATTCAAGACTTTGCCTCTCAAGGGGAGAATCGCCTGAAACTCTTTATCTCGCCCCATTTTCGCTGAGCCGCCCGCTGAGTCGCCCTCGACTAAGAACACCTCGGTTCTTGAAATGTCGGTTGACTCGCAATCAGTGAGTTTGCCCGGAAGCACAGCGACGCCTGAACTTTTACGTTTTTCAACCTTTTGTGCGGATTTTGCCCGGGCTTGCGCTTGTCTAATGGCAAGTTCAGCCAGTTTCTTACCGAATTCAACATGGGTGTTTAACCACAGCTCGAGTGACGTCCTCACGTAACCACCGACCAGACGAACGGCATCACGACTGTTTAACCTTTCTTTTATTTGCCCCTGAAACTGAGGGTCAAGCACTTTGGCCGACAAGACAAAGCTTGTGCGGGCAAAGACATCATCGGGAAGAAGCTTGACGCCCTTTGGCATCAAACTGTGAATTTCAGCGAATGCTTTAACCGCTGTAAACAGGCCGTCTCTGAGACCTGCCTCGTGCGTACCACCAGCTGGTGTCGGAATGAGATTAACGTAAGACTCTCGAATTACATTGCCCTCGTCGGACCACGCTACCACCCATTGGGCGCCCTCGCCCGTTGCAAACGATTCATCGTCTGCGCGTGCAAATTGCTCTCCCTGAAACAATGGCACTTTGAGCTCTATCCCAGCCAGGGCTTCATTCAAATAACCAGCCAAGCCCGCTTCGTATTGCCACGAACGGGTCTCTCCCGTTTTCTCGATATGCAGGGATACTTTAACGCCAGCCATCAAGACGGCCTTGCTGCGAAGCAGATGTGTCAACTCTGCGAGAGGGATTGCTGCCGAGTCAAAAAAAACGGGGTCGGGCCAGGCACGCACTCGTGTGCCCGATTTTTTTCTTGCCAATGCCGGTGCAGGACCAAGAGGCGTCGTGACATCACCGTTGGCAAACTCCATTCGGTGACAGCCTCCCTCTCGCCAAACGACAAGTTCAAGGCGCTTGGATAAGGCGTTAGTGACAGACACACCCACGCCATGCAGACCACCAGAAAATGCGTACGCGCCCCCGTCTTTCTTATCGAACTTGCCCCCTGCATGTAGACGGGTGAACACCAGTTCAGCCACGGGCGCCTTTTCCTCTGGATGAAGGCCAACAGGGATCCCGCGCCCATCATCTTCAACGGTCACGCTGCCATCCTGATGCAGGGTTAATTGGATATGTTTACCGAAACCAGCCAGGGCTTCATCGGCAGCGTTATCAATGACCTCTTGAATAATGTGCAATGGGCTTTCCGTCCGGGTGTACATCCCTGGACGTTGGCGAACGGGTTCTAACCCCTTCAACACGCGGATCGATGATTCGTTGTAAGACGTCTTACTCAAGTTATCCCCAATTGTCTGTGGAAAAAGCACTGCATTTTACGGAAAATACGTGCAATAACGCGCATATCACCAGAGAGGATAAAGAATGCTCAACGCTGTCAGCAGAGCCGTTCGGCGAAATGCGCAGCCTCGGTATTGTCCCACCCTCAAGCGCATCAATGGGATGATTTTTACCTGTTAGTCTTAATGTTATGCTCTAATCTGCTGTATTAATGTCATAAACTTTAGCAGTTGTGCTTTGCAGGGAACAATCATGAGCGAAAACATTCAGCATGTCAGCGATGTCAGCTTCGAGGCTGATGTGTTAAATTCTTCTGAGCCAGTACTGGTGGATTACTGGGCTGCTTGGTGCGGTCCGTGCAAGATGATTGCACCAATTCTTGAAGAACTTGCAACAGAATTCGCTGGTCAGGTGAAAATCGCGAAGGTCAATGTTGACGAAAATCAAGAAACTGCGGCAAAATTCAATATACGTGGCATCCCGACCTTGATGTTATTTAAAGACGGTCAGGTTGCGGCTACCAAGGTTGGGGCGTTATCCAAGTCACAACTGAGCGATTGGCTCAAAAGCGCGATTTAAAGTAAAGATACCGCGCGCGGGTCCGTCCGAGGCCCGCCATTTTTCTTCTAGTTGTATCCCTCCCACCCCAAGATCTTTTTTTACGCACATCAATGCACCTTAATGAACTGAAGGCGCTGCACGTCTCGCAGCTACTAGAAATGGCCGCCGGCCTTGAAATAGAAAACGCTAACCGGCTGCGCAAGCAAGAGCTGATGTTTACCATCATGAAGCGGCGTGCGAAACTGGGTGAGCAAATTTTTGGCGACGGCGTGCTAGAGGTTTTACCTGACGGTTTCGGTTTTTTACGATCACCCGACACCTCGTATTTAGCCAGCACAGACGATATTTATATTTCCCCCTCACAGATACGTCGCTTTAACTTGCACACGGGTGACTCGATAGAGGGAGAAGTACGGACACCCAAGGAAGGCGAACGGTACTTTGCTTTGGTCAAAGTAGACAAGGTCAATGACTTCCCGCCCGAAGCGATGAAACATCGCATCATGTTCGAAAATCTAACGCCTCTGCATCCCGATAAGGTCATGCCACTTGAGCGCGATATCAAAAGCGAAGAGAACCTGACGGGTCGGATTCTTGATATCTTCGCGCCGATTGGCAAAGGGCAACGCGGTTTGATTGTGGCAAGCCCCAAATCCGGAAAAACGGTGATGATGCAGCACATTGCGCATGCCATCACAGCCAATTTCCCTGACGCTGTCATGATAGTGATGCTGGTCGACGAACGTCCGGAAGAAGTCACTGAGATGCAAAGAACGGTGCGAGGCGAAGTGGTTGCTTCGACCTTCGATGAGCCAGCGACCCGTCACGTGCAGGTGGCAGAAATGGTGATCGAGCGAGCAAAACGTCTGGTTGAAATGAAGAAAGATGTTGTTATCTTGCTTGACTCGATTACGCGTTTGGCACGGGCTTACAACACCGTTGTCCCGGCATCAGGTAAGGTGCTAACGGGTGGGGTTGATGCTAATGCGCTACAGCGCCCCAAGCGTTTCTTTGGTGCAGCCCGTAACCTAGAAGAAGGCGGTTCGCTAACCATTATCGGCACAGCGTTGATCGAAACCGGCAGCCGGATGGATGAAGTGATTTACGAAGAGTTCAAAGGCACGGGTAACTCTGAAATTCACCTTGAACGTCGCTTAGCAGAGAAACGCGTTTATCCAGCGATCAATCTGAATAAATCTGGCACGCGTCGTGAAGAGCTATTGATTAAGCCAGATCTCTTGCAAAAAGTATGGGTCTTACGAAAGTTTATCCACGGCATGGACGAAGTCGAGTCAATGGAATTCATCCTTGACAAGATGCGTTCGACGAAGAACAACGCCGAATTCTTCGATATGATGAAAAAATAATTAGCGTGGTGCTCCTTCCGCGCCTACCGCAGAAGGACTCGCACCAATGGGATCCAATTTGGGATCGTCCCAGGGACCGGTTACTTTGTATTGTGCAGTCAGTGCATTTTCGATTGGTCGACGCAATACATATTGAGTCACTAGGGCACCAAGCCCCACAAACGGGTTAACCACGAAACCCGATGCCACTGCGGTGCCGCTCATATCAAAAATTGGCTTCACGTCTGCATGCATATCCCATTGGCGTTCTTTCAAATCAGAGTTGCCCTTTAAGACGATCTCTGCCACCGGAGAAGACGTCGTCAAATCTTCTGTTGAGACGACCCCGTTTTTGATGGCGAATTTGCCACTAATGACATTCCACGGGTATCCATTTTGAAAAACGGTGCCTGCTTTGAAATTCAAACTAAATAAGCGTTGCAAGGATTGAACAGACAACAATTCAAGCAATTTGGCGCTGCGCGAATTTAAATTCTCAAACACGCCGTTTTTTAAATTGATATCAGCCTTGCCCGACAAACCCGCATAATCAAAAGCCCAAGGAAAATTGCGCCAGTCGATATCGGCATTCAAGACCCCTACCCCGTCTTTTACATGCCCTGGATAGCCCATGTAATTGGTCAATCCGCCCAGATCCGAGATGTTGAGCTTGCTCGTTAAGGTAACACCCCGCTGTGCACTGGGTATCCGAAGAACCCCACTGGCCTCTAAAGTGGCATAAGGATTAACGACGTGAAGGCTTTCAATATCCCACTTTTTGCCTCGCTCACTACTTGACCCTTTTAAACTGAACTGGCCAAGCTTGGTGCCGTACATCGTCAAGTCGTCAATCGTGAGATCGATCGACGGAATATCTGAAAATCTGTCATCTTCGAGGGCTGCGTCAATTGCACTTGGCTTGATCTGATCAGGGTCAGTATCGGTTTTGACAACTTCGGCGGCCGACCCGTAAACCACTTTTGACAATCTGACGGTTAATTTGCCAATCTTCGACGCACTGCCTTGAACCCATTCGGCCGTGCCACCCGTTTCTTGAGAATTTAGATTCGCCAGCCACACGCTCGAAGGTAATATTTTATGCTCGAGCTTGAGATCAACATCGCTGAGACCAACGTCTCCCCACACCAAGTGCTGGGCATTGAGCTTGACTTGCGTCAAAGGCGGTAAGAACTGCTCTGAAGTGACTTTGGGGGGCTTTTGAGATTTTTCAGTGGGTGCGAGCAACGAACTCCAGATATCCGCGTCAACCGTCGGCAGGGTCATTTCGACCGCTAAACCGCTGCTGGGCAGCGTGCCCACACGATCGTAAGTAATTACCCCTTTGTCAAACAGGGGCGAACCGTGTTTAGTCGACGTACGTTCGAATCGACCTTTCAAGCGAGGTCCGTATGAAACAAACAAGCTTTTGCGTTGATCAGCCTCTTTGCGTGTGCCGACATACTTGATAATCAATGGCACATCCTGTTCGGCAGATTTGCCAAACGGGCTAGGTAACTTAAGGCTCAATCCTTTCAGCGATGACGTGAGTGATACGTCGATGCCGCCATTGGCGTTTAGTTTCATCACGCCTTTATATTGCAAATCACCGGTCACTAGGTCTTGCAGCGAGGCGCCAATCATTTTATGGACCCAGGCAGCCCCTAGCTCACCGTCGACCTTAACGACACCATTTTCGTGATCGAAACTGCCGTCGACGAGGATCTTTCCATCGAGCATCTGTGCTCGGACGTCTGTGAATTTTGCAGTTTCTCCGGAGAAATCAATGCGACCGCTCATGTTCTCAATCAGTGGCAAATCCTTGGATAACTCAAGCGATTCACCATCCATGGCAATATGCCCACTCGCGTCAATCTCTTCAGGTCGGAAAAGGTTAACGACCAAGTCAACAGGCACAGCCAAAGATCCCGTTAATTTTGCATCAGCAAGCCCTTCCCCAAACCGCTCTGCCAAGGGGGTCTGCACAATCGTTTCGATATAGCTCTGTCCAGCACCGACGGTATTGACGTGCAATCGAATGAACGGGTCGTAGTAGAGGTCTGCGATACTCGCCGTTGCACTGCTTATCTTTACTCGATCTTTGCCTGTCGATTTAAAAAAACCAGTTTGAACGTTGACATCAACCCCCAATCTCTCAAATTTAAAAGCCCCGTTAAGCTCTTCCAAGACAGGCCAACCGGCAATCAGTTTGGTGGGGGGTGCATAATCGAGTTGAATGTTTTTTAACTGACCCTCAATCCTAAACTGCCCAAAATTGCCACAGTCGTTGAACGGGAAGTACGACAAATCGCCCGCAAGTTTGACTTTAGACTGGATAAATTCACCAGACAGAAATGCCTGATGCAACCAATCACGGCTTTCTTTCTCGACCAGCGTCGGGAGATAGCGATACAAATAATTGGCGTCAAGATGTTCAATCAAACCGGTGACATCCGCAAAGCCAAGACCCAATACACCACCGGCATGCCAACTACCTTGCAAGCTAAATGCCGTTGCGCTGTTTTTCACCGCCAATTTGGTGAAGTTAACCGATGCACCGGTAAGATTTAATATATTAATGGTTGCATCAACGTCGACTTGGCCGAGATCAAGCCGGTTGGGCTCAAACATCTGACTGGTTAATCTGGCGCCTTGCAATGCACCGCTGATATGCACCCCTTTACTGTGACCGGCACTTGAGACCAGCAACGGCGACTCAACCTGAGGAAGAATATCGGCTAACAGACCTTTCAACCTGGCTTTTAATTGCTTGGCTTGAAATGTTGAGGAACCAACGGAGACATTGGCATTCTGTGCCACCACGTCAAGCGTCGTTTCGCCAAGTTGGCCGTTGTGAAATTCAACCCAAGCCCTAGCGCCATAGGTACCTGCAACAAGAGGTAAGTCGAACCATTCTTGGAGCGCCTCAGGCTTAAATCTGTCAATTTGTCCGAAAAGCTCAAGTTTTCGCCCGAGAGCTGGCACATATTGAGTAAATGCCTGATCCATACGCATCATGGCGGATACTTGCCCACCCAGCTCTGGGGGTGCCTGCGCTGTCAACAGGATTTGATGGCTCAGTAAACCATTTTGAACGGTGAGATTGATGTCGGATATTCTTAGGGATCGGCCTGGCCTCACCTCGTCCGTCCAAACCAGATTGGCATTTTTTAATTCAAGTAATTTTTGATTGAGTATCCAACTCACCGCAGGGACCTGCAATGGGTGATTGACTTGACCTGGATCAAACGGGGGCAATTCAATGCCAAGCAACACGAGGGTACCGTCGGCTCTTTTAAATGCCGTCAGACTCAAGTCATGAATGCTAAGCTGAACAAAATCTGGAGCACCTAAGAAAATGCTTGACCAGGAAATCACCCCATCCAATTCAGGTATTTTGAGTAAATTCGTGCCGTCATGATTGGTAACAGACAGCTGTTTCAGGGACAAAACCGGGTGTAAGCCCGTCCATTTGGCCGAGATGTCATCGATTTGTACATCGGCATTCATGACGAGTGACAGTTTGCGTTCTATCAGCGGACGCCAACGGTCAATATCGGGTAAGACGAGATATTTAACACTGAGCATTACCCCTGCCGACAAAAAATAGGTGGCAATCAACAGCACGGGTAACACACGCAGGATTCTTCTGAGGACTAACAAAACCGTATCTTTTTATCGTAAAAAAACAACTTCACTTGCAGTTTATCAATGAGCAGTGGATTTGCGTCCTGACGTTCACTTATAACCCAACCAAGTTGTAAAGTTCAGCAAACGCGCCAATTTAACAGGTAGAAATATGTCTATTGTAGACAAAGCAATGTTGTGGTCTGGGACGCTACGCCGTTTGGCTCAAGGAGACCTCGTTTTTGTCGATTGGCTTGAGTCGCAGGCGCACGTTGTGCTTAATCGCGACGTGATTCAGACTTGGTTTGTAGAGCTGAGTGGTCAGCCCGTGTCAGCCGCGACGTTAAATACTGAGCGCTGCCGAAAAGTCCTGCGACTGCTACGGAAAAGAGTTTTTTTTCTGTCGATGGTGAGAGACATTGGTGGCCTGGCGACGTTAGAGGAAGTCACTGGTGCCATGACCACACTGGCAGAAATCGCTGTGCAACAGGCGTATCAGACCTGCGCTCGGGAGCTTGCAGAACGCTGGGGTGAACCTATCGACCCTCAGACGCAACTGCCTCAAGAAATGATGATGATTGGTATGGGGAAGCTAGGCGGTAGCGAGCTAAACGTGTCATCAGATATCGATTTGGTCATGCTGTACGACGAAGAAGGAGAAACGTCGGGGCCAAAAAAAATCAGTAACCATGAGTTTTACGTCAAACTCACTCAATTAATATTGCCGATCCTTTCTGCGTTCGACGGGGACGGTCAGGTATTTCGGACCGACTTACGGCTTCGTCCAGATGGCGATTCTGGTGCCTTGGCCTGGAGTCTTAGCGCGTTCGAACACTATTTATTTACTCAGGGTCGGGAGTGGGAGCGCTATGCTTGGCTCAAAGCGCGCGTGCTGCCCGCGAAAGCGTTTAAAAGTAGTCAACCAGACGAAGCGATTAAGAGTTTCGAGGGGATGCGCTTACCCTTTGTGTTTAGAAAATATTTTGATTTTGACGCACTGGCGGCATTGCGGAATTTGCGTGCTCAGATCAGACAAGATTGGGAAAAGCGTGCCTCAGGCCGAGCAGGCTTAGACGTCTCGTCTAACATCAAGCTGGGCGATGGTGGAATTAGGGAAATCGAGTTTCTCGTTCAGCTCACCCAGTTGATTAGAGGTGGGCGAACGCCTTTACTGAGAGAGCGTAACCTCATCAAAGCGCTGCACAGTCAGGTTTTAAACAAATTGTTGGATCCGGACATTGCCGATCAACTCGAACAGGCATACCGATTTTTAAGAAAAACAGAGCACTTGTTGCAATACCGAGAAGATGCCCAGACACATTTGCTGCCAAAAGATCCAGAAACTCAGAGCGCTCTTGCCGCGGCCATGGGCTTATCAGAAAAGTTTTTTTGGGAAACACTGTCAGCGCATCGTTCATTTGTTTCTAGCCAATTCAAGCAGGCGTTTAGAATCGCCGGCCTGAGCGATGAAACCGACGTACTGCCCTCACCCGCCGCAGACTTTATCAGCACTCATCACTTGTTTTCAGTTCCGCTGGCATCGGCTATTGCTAAATTTGGGCATCAACGCGAAGAGTTATCGACCCGGCTCAAGCTCTTTTTTCAAAGCCATCGAATCCAATCATTGACCACGCATAGCCGACAACGACTCGAATCCATTTTAGTCAGTGCCCTGGCAGCCTCAGCTCAAACTGAACACCCCTTGGCGACGACCTACAAAATGATGGATTTTTTAGAGACAATTGCGCAGCGCAGTGCCTATTTGGCTCTGTTAGCGGAGTATCCAGGGACGCTTAACAAGCTCACGCGACTGATGGCTGCAAGCCCTTGGGCGGCACAATACTTACTCAGACATCCCATGTTGCTCGACAGCTTGATCTCATGGTCAAGCATGATGCAACCCATTGAGTTCGATCAACTGCGAGATCAACTGAAAAAAGATCTGGATCAATGCATGCTCGGTGACGGACAACCGGATGTTGAGCAACAAATGAATCTGATGCGAGATTTACAACATCAAATCAGTTTCCAATTGCTCGCTCAAGACCTTGAAGGATTGCTATCGGTCGAACGTCTGTCTGATCAACTTTCATCGCTTGCCGACCTGTTGTTGCAAGAATCGATCCATCGCGTCTGGTCTTTAGTGGTCAAGCCCGGCGTTGATGATACGCCAGTATTGCCAAGGCTTGCGGTCATTGCCTATGGGAAGCTTGGCGGTAAAGAGTTCGGCTATTCGTCTGATCTTGATCTCGTCTTTCTGTACGAAGATCAAAGGGAAAGCGCGCAAGAGCAGTATGCCAAGCTGAGTCGTCGTTTGACCTCTTGGTTGTCAACGTTGACATCCTCTGGGCGAATGTACGAGGTTGACCTAAGGCTAAGACCTGATGGTGAGGCCGGTTTATTAGCCGTTTCGGTTGACGCTTTTGAAACTTATGAAAGAGAGCACGCGTGGGTGTGGGAGCATCAGGCCATCACGCGTGCACGCTTTTGTGCAGGCGATCTCGACGTTGGATTGAAGTTTGAGGAAATTCGCAGAAACATTCTCTGCCGTGAGCGGGATCCGGTTGGACTGAAGCAAGAAATTTTGCTGATGAGAGAAAAAATCACCGCTGGCCATCCTAATCGTAGTGGGCTGTTTGACATCAAACATGACCCCGGGGGGATGGTTGATTTAGAATTCGTGACTCAGTATTTGGTACTTCGCTACGCGAAAGATCATGTTGGTTTGATCGAAAATCTTGGCAATATTGGATTGCTTAGCCTGGCTGCCGAGGAAGGGCTGATTGATGCCAAACTCGCGTCAATTGGTGCAAACAGCTATCGATCCCTGCGCCATCGACAACATCTACTTCGTTTGCAGGGTGCCGACAAAGCTCGCGTTCCGACGACTGAATTGGTGTTCGAGCGAGAGTCGATTCAGAATTTATGGAAACACGTGTTTGAGACAAAATAGCAATCTCAAATTAAAATAGGTGTATGAAAACGCCACTACGCCCCACGATGAATTTGCCAGAAGGACGCAGCAAAGTTTTGCTGCACTCTTGTTGCGCCCCTTGCTCTGGCGAGGTCATGGAGGCCATGCTGGAAGCGGGCATCAACTACTCTATTTTCTTTTACAACCCAAACATTCATCCAGTCAAAGAGTACGAAATCCGGAAGAATGAAAACATTCGATTCGCAGAGCAACACGGCATCGAACTCATCGATGCAGACTACGACGTTGACAATTGGTTTGACCGAATCAAAGGTCTAGAAAATGAACCAGAGCGAGGCGAACGCTGCACGAAGTGCTTCGATATGCGATTCGAGCGCACCGCGTTGTACGCACACGAACACGGTTTCGACACGATCTCTAGCTCGCTCGGCATCTCTCGCTGGAAGGACATGAATCAGATCAACGGCTGCGGTGAACGTGCTGCCGCACGATATGACGATCTCGTGTACTGGACTTATAACTGGCGCAAGCACGGTGGTTCTCAACGGATGATTGAAATCAGCAAGCGCGAAGCGTTCTACCAGCAAGAGTACTGCGGTTGCGTCTATTCGCTTCGTGACACTAACCGCCATCGACGATCACAGGGACGTGACCGAATCGAACTGGGTGTCAAATTTTATGGCAAATCAGAATTCGAAACCCAAGAAATCACTCGGGTTAAGCCGCAAGGTTCAGGGTCGACAAACGGCTGATTTTTAGATCAAGTTTTGAAAGCAGTGCTGAGAAGGCTTCGCTGCCTAACACTTGGTACTCGGTGACTCGGTCTAAACCGTAGCGGTCAGCCCCCTCAACCCTCGTTGCGGGATGGGACATCAATAATGTACCGGTGACGGCCTGGCTTAACCAATCGTCAAGCATGGTCAAGTAATGAGGATGCGGCCGCGCGAAGTCATAGACCCCCATAAAATCAGCGTTCATTCGAAACCCCTGTTGCTGGGCTTGCGTGCGAAGCGCGTTTGCACCAAGTGCACCAATCAAATGTGCTTTGACCCTTTGCATCAGCGGTAAACCGCGAGTAAGTTTCCCGGGCCGGGTACTTCTGAGCCAGATTGAGCGTTTGGGATATCGCTGCACAAGCGCCGCCAGCAGGGCTTCGCGAATCAGCGGCAACTGATGAACGTGTTCGTGTCCGTCAATAAAATCAGGCGCTCGACCACAGCCCTTTTCGAACAGGTCAAGTTGATGGTCGATTTGCGCCCGCACCCGAAGCATCGGCAAACGACGCAAATATGCCTGCAAAATTAAAGAGGCAACGGGCTGCCTGATGTCAGTACCCGCCAACGGTTCGGTAAAATTAAGGTGCAGGCCAATATCGGTGTTGCTGCAGGCCAACTGCGCTGCATCCTCGGCAAAATATGCCGCTTGCGTCAAGCAACTCACCGCACTTAGGCGCTGTTGATCGATCAGCCGCAGAATCCCTTCGTTGATACCGCGCGCAAGACCAAAATCGTCGGCACAAATCCCAATGCATCGAGTCAAGGCGAGCGCCCCTCGTTTGATTGATCTGCCGCTGATCTCTTGTAAAGGATTCCTTGATCTCTTTTGACTAAATATAAAGGTCGGCCTTTGACTTCCTTGAAGATACCTGCGATGTATTCCCCGACGATGCCCAGCGCCAACATGTTCAGACCGCTAAAAAAACACAAGATGGTGACGATCGTCGGCCACCCGCTTACCGGGTTACCGATGAGCCAGTCTTCAAGAATAATAAAGACACCATAGGAAAACGAACAAATCGACACAAAAAAGCCAAGCAGGCTCAACGCACGCAACGGCCAAGTGGTAAATGCTGTTAAACCCGCAAGGGCGAGGCTCATGAGTTTGAACACGTTGAACCTAGACTCACCGAATTGTCTGGAGGCGGGGGTATACGTCATTGCCTCTGAATCGAAACCGACCCAGGCGTACAGACCCTTCATGAAACGATTTCGCTCTGGCAACTGCAATAAAGCGTCAACCACTTTTCTGTCCAACAAGCGAAAGTCGCCTGCGTGGGACGGAACCTCTACATCCCCTGAGACCGACAGTAAACGATAAAACAACCTTGATCCGACCCGCTTACCCCAACTTTCGTCGTTTCGGTGGGCTCTGACGGCGTAAACCATGTCGCGTCCCGTCACCCATCGCTGCAGCATGGAAGGGATCAATTCTGGCGGATGTTGCATATCAGCATCCAGAATCAGTACAACATCTCCCTTGGCCGCTTCAAGGCCTGCAGTGATCGCCGGTTCTTTGCCAAAATTGCGAGACAACTGCACGTATCGAAACCCAGGGTTTTGAGACCAAGCAAGCATCAGCTCTGTCGTTTGATCTTTGCTACCGTCGTCAACCACGATGACTTCCCAGCAGGTGCAAACGGAAATCAACATCGCCTGCAATGCTGGCAGCAATAGACTCAGGTTTGCTTGCTCGTTGTAAGCGGGCACAACACACGAGACAACTGCAGTGTCAAGGTGGCGAAGCGATAGATTGGTCTGATTGTGTTCGATGGTCATCGTGTGGACAGAGTTTCACCCGGCTCATATGAATCATATCTGCCATTGTAGTGTCTCTGCCACTCAACCTATACAAAACCTCGTCAGCTTACTGAAGGGTACGGGTAAATTCAAACTTACCATCACGATAATCAACAGGAACCACGTCGTTAGGCCCAAATTTACCTTGTAAGATCAACTTCGCAATCGGATTTTCAAGCATTTGCTGAATTGCCCGCTTCAAGGGTCTTGCCCCAAAGAGGGGATCAAACCCTCCTCGAGCGAGCTCAGCGAGCGCCGCGTCACTGACTTCCAACACCATATCTTTTTCAGCCATCCGTTTAGCCAAACGATCAACTTGAATGGCTGCGATGCGCTCGATATTTGTCTTGTCCAAGGCATGGAAGACCACGACTTCATCAATCCTGTTCAAGAATTCTGGTCGGAAGTGTTGTTTTACCTCTTCCCAAACCACTTCTTTCACGGCTTCATAGGCCTGACCTGCCATATGCTGAATTTGTTGTGAACCGAGGTTCGATGTCATGACAATGACTGTATTTCTGAAGTCAACCGTCCGACCCTGACCATCTGTCAATCGACCATCGTCAAGCACTTGCAGCAATACGTTGAAAACATCTGGATGGGCTTTTTCAACTTCATCTAGCAATACCACGCTATAAGGTTTACGGCGAACGGCCTCGGTCAAGTAACCGCCCTCTTCATATCCGACATAGCCCGGCGGGGCACCAATCAAACGCGCGACAGAGTGTTTCTCCATGAATTCACTCATATCGATACGGATCATGTGCTCGTCCGAATCAAACAAAAAGTCAGCCAAGGCTTTCGTCAGCTCTGTTTTACCAACCCCAGTGGGCCCCAGGAATAAAAACGATCCATACGGGCGCGCGGGATCAGACAAACCCGCGCGGGAGCGACGTATGGCATCAGCGACCAGCCCGACGGCCTCGTCCTGGCCCACGACTCGCTTGTGCAAGCGCTCTTCCATCTTGAGCAGCTTGTCGCGTTCACCCGTCATCATCTTTGAGACAGGAATGCCAGTGGCGCGGGAAACGACTTCGGCGATCTCTTCGGCACCGACCTGCGTGCGCAGCAATCTGGGCTTTTCAATTGCTTCTTGTGGTGACACTTCGGCGGCTTTCAAGCGGGCTTCGAGATCAGGCAATTTGCCATACTGAATCTCGGCCAATTTATCAAACTGCCCTTTTCGCTGCAGCTCTGCCATGTCAGCACGCGCGCGTTCGATTTCTTCTTTGATCGACTGCGTCCCTTGAACGGCTGCTTTTTCGCGTCTCCAGATGACTTCAAAATCGTTGTACTCGCGTTGAAGCTTTTCGAGCTCTTCTTCGATAATTTGCAGACGACGCTTAGAGGCATCATCTGATTCTTTTTTTACCGCCTCTCGCTCAATCTTGAGTTGAATGATGCGGCGATCAAGCTTATCCATCACCTCAGGTTTTGAGTCGATCTCCATGCGGATTCGGGCGGCGGCCTCATCGATCAGATCAATCGCCTTATCGGGCAGAAAGCGATCTGTGATGTAACGATTGGATAGCTCAGCAGCCGCCACAATAGCGGGATCAGTGATCTGCACCCCATGGTGAAGTTCGTAACGCTCTTGTAATCCGCGCAGAATGGCAATCGTTGACTCAACGTTTGGCTCGTTGACCATGACTTTCTGGAAGCGACGCTCAAGGGCGGCATCCTTCTCAACATACTTACGGTATTCATCAAGTGTTGTAGCACCGATGCAATGCAACTCACCGCGCGCAAGCGCGGGCTTAAGCATATTGCCAGCATCCATGGCCCCTTCGGCTTTACCAGCCCCTACCATCGTGTGTAACTCATCGATAAAAACAATGACGTTACCTTCTTCCTGTGCAAGCTCTTTGAGTACGGATTTCAGCCGCTCTTCGAATTCACCTCTGAACTTTGCCCCAGCCAACAGACTGGCCATGTCAAGCGAAAGTACTCTTTTGCCTCTCAGAGACTCAGGCACTTCGTCGTTGATGATCCGTTGTGCAAGACCTTCGACAATGGCTGTTTTACCGACCCCAGGCTCACCGATCAGTACGGGATTGTTTTTAGTCCGACGTTGCAGAATCTGGATTGTTCGGCGAATTTCATCATCACGACCAATCACTGGGTCAAGCTTGCCTTGCCGCGCACGGTCGGTCAGATCCATGGTGTATTTTTCGAGCGCTTGTCGCTTGGATTCACCCTCTTGGTCTGTCACGGCCGCACCGCCACGCACCGCATCAATGGCGGCTTCAAGGGCCTTACGCTGCAACCCCGTCTCTCTCAGAGCACGCCCTGCCGAACCCTTGTCGTCGGCAAGTGCCAGCAAAAACAATTCACTTGGGATGTAGGTATCACCTCGTTTCGTGGCTTCTTTTTCAACTTGAGTGAACAAGTTCTGTAAGTCGCGTCCGATCTGAACCGTGGTGTCTGCCCCTTTGACTTGGGGCAAGCTCTTTAATGCATAGTCTAACGCGGGGATCAATCTCGCGACGGCAACGCCTGATCTGGAGAGCAAGCTGCTCGCACCACTGTCAGCGTCTTGCATCAGCGCCATCAACACGTGAATTGGCTCTATATATTGATGATCACTGTGGGCAGCAAGACTTTGAGCATCAGCCAACGCTTGTTGGAATTTGGTCGTCAATTTATCAAAACGCATTGTTTAGTCCCTCAGTTGGGCAGGTAACTAACCTGAATTGGATGATCTCTATATAGGGATGATCATCTCAATTTCAATACGCGCAACAACCTTAAGACCTGCTTCGGTAGATCGCTTCATCAATTAATCGGCGAGCAATGCTCACTCGATCCGGCAAAGTCGGGAGGTTGTCGATACTGAACCAGTCAGCATCTTCAATCTCTGCAGGATCAGGCGTGATTTCGCCGCTCACATAGTCAGCAAAGAAAGCGATCATGAGCGAATTCGGAAAAGGCCAAGACTGGCTTTGAAAGTACTCCATTTCACCGATTTCAATACCAACCTCCTCACGCACTTCTCGACGAGCGCACTCTTCAAGCGTTTCGCCTGCTTCAACGAAGCCAGCAAGTGCACTAAACATGCCGGGCTTGAAATGTGGGCTACGGCCAAGCAGCAATTCGTCTTTACCCCGGCGAACCAGCACCATGATGGCAGGCGAGATTCGCGGATAACAGATCAATCCGCAAGCTGGACATTCAGCGGCAAACTCATTGGTTTTTAGTATTGTAGGGGTCGCGCACTTACCGCAAAAGCGGTGATTGGCTTTCCAATCCATCAATTGCGTGGCTCTGCCGGCCAAGGCAAACACCTCAGGCCCCGCCAAACTAAACAAGCTTCGGACAGGTGTGAGTTGACCGACAATATGTGAGGGCAATTCAAGAAAATCGCTGGCGTAACAGGGCTCACCCTGATAGTGCCCCACGAAAATCGGGTCTGCCCAGTCACCAAAATCTTCTCGTTGCGCCCGAGGGAACATCGCGACCCCGTTCTCATCGAGCGAAATTAGCAGTTGATTTTGCTGACGAAGCAACCAATAACACATTTGACTCATAGAAGATCCCAATGATGGCGTGAGCTGGAACAACAACGGGTTAATTGTAAATGCAGTGGCAATTTGAAACTAATGCACTCGCCGTACAAGCGCGAAAGCGAGTTATCCTAATAAAAAACCCAACGATAAGCTCTGAAACGGATAGATCCCATGCACAACAAACCCACCGTCGCCGTCATCAGCACAGGCGGCACGATCACCTCGATTAGCGGACTCGGTGAACTCGACCTTTTTGAATACAGTGCCACCGGCAGACGGTTGGATGCAAATCAAATGATGGAAATGTTCCCTCAGGCAAACCAGGTCGCCGATATTATCCCAGTCCCTTTCGAGGCTCTTTTGTCGACCGCGATTTCGTTTCCCCACTGGAAGCGCCTTGCGCAGACCATCGAGAACCTTGTCGAAAAGCATCCTCAACTGGCTGGCATTGTCATCCTGCACGGCACCTCTGCGATGGAAGAAACGGCCTTTGCGCTGAACTTGAGCTTAAAGGTCGACGTGCCGGTTGTCATTACAGGCTCTCAACGACCAGCGAGCTCGCTGTCGACAGATGCGGGCATCAACATCTATAACGCAGTGCGCGTTGCTGCCTGTCCTGATGCTCGAGGTTTGGGCGTACTGGTCTGTTTAAACGATGAAATTCATGCAGCGCGCGATGTGACCAAGACATCCAACGGGCGGTTGCAGACGTTTCGTGCGGCAGATTTTGGTGCGCTTGGTCATGCGGACGGTGACCAAGTGGTGATTTATCGTAAACCAACGCGGCCAACGTATCCGAACACTGAATTCACGCTCGATGAGATGGAAACAATGCCCAGGGTAGATATCTCTTATAGCTATGCAGGTAGCGATGGGACTGCTATTCGTGCATTCGTGGCAGCGGGTGCACAGGGGATTGTCGGGGCCGCCTTTGCACCGGGGCTGCTGGGCCCCGACGATATGACGGCGATGAAAGAAGCAGCCGCACAGAGTATTTGTGTTGTCTTATCCTCCAGAGCGGGATCCGGACGCGTCTTTGGCCCGAGCCACAATCGCGCAGCTGGATTTTTGCAAGCAGACAATCTTAACCCCCAAAAAGCACGTATTCTGCTTGCTTTTGCCTTAACGAAAACAAGAGACTTGGCTGAAATCCAACGGATTTTCAACACCTATTAACACCAAGCCTACTTCGCAGCCAGACCGAGATTAACCATCGATCGGCCGACCATCACTCAAAGGAGATTAGACATGTCCCTATTTGCAAAACTTAAAAGCAGGGCCGCTACTGGCAACCCCGTCAGAGTCGGTCTGATTGGTGCAGGCAAATTTGGATCGATGTATCTCTCGCAGATACCGCGCACGCCAGGCGTGCATTTGGTTGGATTGGCCGATTTGTCTCCGGACCGCGCTCGCGAGGCCTTACACAAAGTGGGGTGGGTCAAAGAGCAGTACCAGGCTCAGTCGTGGGATGAGGCCCGCAAATCCGGTTCAACGTTCGTGACAGATGATGCGGACGGGATGATTGCTAGTGGTCACGTCGATATTTTGATTGATGCGACGGGCAGCCCCGCGGCAGGTATCCATCACGCCCTATTGTGTTTCAAACACGGCAAACATATCGTGATGGTCAACGTAGAGGCCGACGTGCTCGCGGGCCCCTATCTTGCCAAAAAAGCAGCCGAAGCTGGCGTTATTTACTCAATGGCCTCGGGCGACCAACCTGCGCTGATCGCTGAGATGGTCGACTGGGCACGATCCACGGGCTTTGACGTGGTTTGTGCTGGCAAAGGGACAAAATATTTGCCCATTTATCACCAATCAACGCCGGATACCGTTTGGGGTCACTACGGCTTTACCGATGAGCAAGTGGGCTCTGGCGACTTCAACGCGCAAATGTTTAATTCATTTTTGGATGGCACCAAGTCAGCGCTCGAAATGGCCGCTGTCGCCAACGCTTGTGATTTACGTCCCCCTGCAGACGGATTGTTGTTCCCCCCTTGCGGGGTGGATGATTTACCCCATATTCTGCGACCGATCGCCGATGGGGGCGTTTTATCGCACAAGGGCAACGTTGAGGTCGTGTCATCTATCGAACGCGATGGACGACCTGTCTTTCGCGATTTGCGCTGGGGGGTTTATGTCGTGTTCGAAGCACCGACTGACTATGTAAAAAGCTGTTTTTCTCAATACGGCTTAAAAACAGATGCGAGCGGCCGCTACGCTGCCATGTACAAACCTTATCATCTGATTGGACTGGAACTGGGTACTTCGATCGCGAGTATTGCCTGTCGTCAGGAGGCCACTGGGTCGACCATGGGCTTTCACGGCGACGTTGCTGCATGCGCTAAACGAGCACTCAAGGCGGGCGAAAAACTCGATGGCGAAGGTGGCTATACGGTTTATGGCAAGGTCATGCCAGCGGCAGACTCACTCAAACTGGGGGCTTTGCCGATTGGTTTAGCGCATCACGTGACGCTCAAGAACGACGTGGCCGCGGGGCATCCTGTCAGGTGGGTGGATATTGAGATCGACAAGACCAAAGAGGCTGTTCGCGTGCGTCTTGAGATGGAGACGCTTTTTCGCTGAATATCGTCAACGAGGTCTTGACCCACGACTGGTTCAATCTGAGTGGGCTGATGGGTCTTTCTTAAACCAAAGGCCCTGTTTGAAGCTGCTACCAATCAAAAACACCGCAGCAATCGCGGGGCTGATGATAAAAATTGCGCGATATCCCAGAATAAAAGACCCAGTGCCATCTGGCCCATGTTCGCCCACCGTTTGAGCGACTTGCTGAAAAATCCATAACCAAGTGAAAGCCCCCGCGATAACACCAATCGTGCGGGTAAATTGTGTCAGGCTGCCAGCCACCCCTTTTGAGTGCGCAGGCAAGGCGGCGACCACGAGGTCGGCGTAGGCTACTTGATAGACCCCCAATCCCAAACCACAAACAAGCAGAGAAGTCACCATGGCTGCTAGCGACCCATCTGG
Organism: Jezberella sp.; assembly: GCF_964834465.1. NCBI lineage: Bacteria > Pseudomonadati > Pseudomonadota > Betaproteobacteria > Burkholderiales > Alcaligenaceae > Jezberella > Jezberella sp. The sequence continues at coordinate 44,202 of NZ_CBAZRM010000014.1, read as the reverse complement.
TGACCAAAACGCAATCGAGCCTACCCCAAACATCGTGACCCAGGCCGACCAGAAGGCCATCGACGGTATACGAACGAATCTAACCAGTCGGGGCGCAAAAAACGAACCTACGACGGTGCCAGTCGCCCAAATACCCAACAGAACACCACATTGAGTAAAGGACCAGCCAAGCGTCCTAACCATGTAGTAAGGCACCATCAGGGGAACAGCAAATACTGTCCACTGAATCACAAAACTGGACACATTGATCCAGAGAAAATTGTTATTTTCAATCGTCACTCGTGACAATATGGGCCAAACCGCATAATCACCGGATGGTCGGGGCTGGGGCTCATTCGTCTGATTGGGTAAGTGGATGAATCGCAGGCAAATCAACGCGAGTAGAACAATCGGCACGCGAAACCAATAAACGCCTGGCCAACCATAGGCGCCTGTCATCACACCGCCAATGACTGGCGCGAGCGCTGCCGCAACAGCAAAATAAGCCCCGTATAAGGATAGTGCCCATGTCCGCCGGCTATCGTGAAACAGTTTAAGCACTAAGGCTGGCGCACAAGAGAGCGTTAGCGCCGTGGCAACGCCCTGGACGACCCGACCAATCAGAAGCAGACGAAAAGTCGGCGCCACGGCACACAACAGAAAGGCAAGCACCCCAAGCACCAAACCCAAGCGAAAAACTTTCAGGTGCCCCACCCTGTCCCCAATTGAACCAAATGAAAGCATCAATCCGCCGTAACTGAGCATGTAGCAAACTGCCACCCATCGGATGCTTTGCGTGCTCAGGTCAAATGCTTGTGTCATTGCCGGAAACGCAACATTGACAGAAAAGTCTAAAGGGGCGATGGAAGCCCCAAGACAGATGACCGCCATGCCAAGGGTGGTGGATCGGCTAATTTTCAAAGTGACTCAATGTATTTATCGGCGTTGCCACCAAATAAGCCCAGCGCCACTCAGGATGATAATTGCCATCCCTGCACGCGTGGGTGCATCCGGGGTATAGCGAAAAAAGATAAAACCAACCAACGTCGCAAAAATAATCTGCGCGTAACTAAAAGGGGCCAATGACGCAACCGAACCCAAACGGTAAGCATGGGTTAGCAAAAGATGTCCCACCGTTGCCAGAGAGCTAGCGACCACCATGAGGGCGAGGGCTTGAGCGTTGGGGGTTTGCCAAAAAGACACAACCACGGCACTCAATAACAAGGTACAAACTAAACTCGTCAGAAAATTGGTCGCTATCATGTGATCAGATGCCAAAACTCGCCGAGTCAAAATTTGAAAGCTGGCCATCGCAAAGGCCGCCGCCACAGGCAGCAAGATAGCAGGGGTAAAAAGGGCACTACCAGGCCGAACAATGATCAACACGCCCACTAAGGCCGAAATCACCGCCACCCATTGCCCTGTTTGAATATGTTCGTGCAAAAACTTGCCCGAATACCACGTCACGATCACCGGTGCAAGAAAGACGACGGCAGTAGCCTCTCCCACCGGCACATAACGTAGCCCTAAGACAAAAAACATGCTTGACATCAGCATGCATAACCCTCGCAAGGCTTGTAATTTGTATTGTTGAGAGTGAAAAATGGTTTTGCCCATTTTTGGAAGAAAGATCCCCGCCGTCAACACAGTCTGGATGGTAAAGCGCGCCCATAGGATCATGATAGGCGGATAGGTGAGGGTCAAATATTTCGTGATGCCATCATGACTGGCGAACAGCAAAGTGGAGACCAAAATGAATAACACCCCGTATAACGGCTGCTTCGGTGCGTTCATTTACTGACCATCCAGGTAATACCAGCGCCCTGCCCGTCGAACAAACCGACTAGTCTCTTGCAACCGAGCTCCCCGTCCGTCCTGTCTGTATCGAGCAACAAACGTCACCGTGGCCGAGTATTCATCCGTGACGCTGTACTGTTTGATGTCCAACCCAAGCCACTTGAGTTTGCGATCAAATTCCAGACTCTGGGGACGATTTTCAAGTGCCCACGTATCGAGCAAATAGGATTCATTTTCAAGGGTATACGCAGTATACCTTGATCGCATGAGCGCCAGAGCATCTGGTGCCGGCTCAGTATCGAAAGACTCAATGTAACGAATGCAGCACTGAAGCACGGGTATTGGTGTCTGCTTAGGCGACAAAGACCCGCAGGGACAGTGTTTGACGGCGGCACTCAGCATTCGAGGGGGATCGTTAGAGGGTTCGAACAAGCACCTATTTTAAGCTGGCAAACAACATTCGCACGAATGTTGTTTGATAACATGTATCAAATGTTAATTTATGCTGTTTAATCAGCCACTCAAGAGGGAATACAAATGAGCAATGCAGATCATTCGCACGACAATCACCCGCACGCTGGTGCCGGCAAAGGCAGGTTAGCGATCGTCCTCATCATGTTAATACCCTCAGCGTTGACACTAGGTTGGGTGCTTCATTTGGTCGCTTCTGGGCAGTAAGATGCCTTTAGATTCAGGCAATTGATTGACCGAATGACTCAGCCCACACATCCTGCGCCAAGCTCTCTTGGTGATTTATTTATGTCTTTTACGCGACTAGCGTTACAAGGCTTCGGCGGCGTACTCGCTTTTATGGAGCGCACACTGGTCGAACAAAAAAAATGGATGACCCGCGAGGAATTTGTTCAAGAGTGGGCCGTTGCACGAACGATGCCTGGGCCGCCCGCCATGAACTTGAGCATCATGGTCGGTGCAAAGTACTTTGGCTGGAGAGGGGCCGTTGTTGCTGCTGCCGGCATGCTGATGGTGCCGTCGATCACCGTGATTGTTTTAGGCATTGCCTACGCGCAGTTCGGTGACTACCCTCAAGTGACACACGCTTTGCGGGCGATGGGCGCTGTCGCTGCTGGTTTCATCATGGCAACCGGGATTAAATTACTGACAGCGCTGAAGCACAACCCCCTTGGTATCCCGCTGTGTGCAGCTTTGGCCATCACTGGCTTTACCACCATTGCGCTGTTGCATTGGCACTCTATTCTTGTGCTTGCCGTACTGGGACTGGTAGGCAGCACTCTTGCTTACCGGCAATTCAAACCGTGAACAGCACCCTAAAAATCGTGCTGACTTGGTCAGACTGGCAGGATCTGTTTAAACATTTGCTCGCTTATTCTGTGGCATCCATCGGTGGACCACTCGGTTTAGTGTCGGAACTGCATCGGTATTTGGTCACGCAACAACATTGGTTGACGGATGGACAATTCAACGCTTCCGTCGTGCTTGCTCAGGCAGCGCCTGGTCCAAATGTGCTGTTTGTCGCGCTTCTTGGATGGAACATTGGGATGAATGCGGGAGGCTACCTTTTTGCACCAGGGGCGGCAATCTTGTCACTCGTGGGTATTTTATTGCCGAGTTGCAGCATGATGTTTTTCGCAACGAAATGGATATCACGCAATCAGAATTTGAGATCGGTTCGGGCCTTTAAGCAGGGCATGAGCCCCACCGTGATTGCCATGCTGATCGCTTCAGGATGGTTATTGGCAACAGCGAACGCGTCGGACTCAAGCGATTGGCCATTGTGGATCACGACTGCGGTTGCTGCAGCGTTGGTGATTCATGGTCGGATCAACATGTTCTGGCTCTTGGCGATCAGCGCGTTTCTGGGTGCGGTTGGGTTGATTGCCTGAAAACTTAAGCAGATTGACTTAAAAGCTCGCTCGTTTCAAAGAGCTGAAGCATTTCGTCAAGTATAGTGTTGGGCTTCGCCCTCTTATCTTACTTAATAGCAATGAATGAATAGCGGCATCGTCATCACTCGACAAGAATCGGGCCCCATCAGCATCGAGCAGCAAGAATTTACAGCGCTGGTAGACGAGGCCAAGTCTTTGGCAGAAAAGACCGCATCCCTGCGCGCCTTGATCGACGAGCATCGAGTGACGTTTTGGGGCATCGTCAGGCCCTTGCAAGCTCGACAGGCAGGGTTGAAACGGGCCACGATCCTGATGTTGGATGAGAAACTTTCAATAGAAGGGCTGACAGCCAAGCAACAGCGGCAGATTAAGCGAATTATCTGTCGCACCGCTAAAGAATTTGCCCAAAAGGGTGATGCTGAAATGCGTTTGCTGCACGACAAACACAGCGAAGAAACATTAGCCGAAATCGAAAAATCTCAAGCTGATGAGGCCAAATCGTATTTCGAGCAGATGATGGGTGAAGATCTCGACGAAGAAGATGACTTTGAAAATATCGACGATGTGCTGCATGCAAGCATTGAACGGATGCGTAAACAGGCTGAGGCACGTGAAAAAGTCAAAGAAAAACGCAGAAAACGCGCCGGCAAATCAGCCGTGGATCACGGCCTAGCTGAGGACGATTTCGACACAAAGGCCACGCTCAGAGCCATTTACCGTCAATTAGCGAGTGCTTTACACCCTGACCGCGAAACTGATCCTGTGAAGCGTACCTACAAAACCAGCTTGATGAGCGAAGCAAATACCGCTTACGAGCAACACGATTTGTTTACATTGCTACAACTGCAATCCAAAGCAAATCTTACTGAAAAGCAAATTACCGCCAGTCTTTCAGTAGAAAAAATACCTGCACTGATACAACTGCTTGAGCACAGAATCCAGTTATTACGCCGAGCGTTACGCGATATAGAGATCGAGACGGTCGCAGAGTTTGTCTTACCTTCTGCCGTATCGATCACAGCACCTTCATTAAAGTCACATCTGAAAAAAACGCAGCTTGATTTGATGAGCAATATTACCGACCTCAAAGCCGACATGGTCAACATGTCGACGCGGATCGGCCTCAAACGCTGGTTAAAAGAACAAGACGAGCTTCTATGATGGGCGATGATGTCGACGTAGATAAGAGGTTGACAGATCTAGAGGTAAAGCTATCCTTGGCGGATGACATGCTTGATCAGCTAAGCCAAACGCTGTTCAGACAACAGCGACAAATTGAATCTCTGGCGCAAGAAATCGGTATTTTGCGTCGGCAAACCTCGCCAGAAGGCAACACACAGTTGCCAAGCTTACGAGACGAATTGCCGCCACATTATTAAACGCTCGCCCGCTCAGTGCCTTTATCGCGTGTGATCAAGTGTTCGGTGAACCAGTCTTTTGCCAGGTTCGAGCACTCTGCTAGACGCAGATTGTAGGGTTGATAGTGACCACCTTTGAATAGATGCAACTTCTTAGGCTCACGCGCAGTCTCGAACGCAGCCAGCTGATCGTCTGTCGGGCAACGCATGTCATGGTCAGCAATAATCATCAATAGGGGTGTCGGGGCAATCCGAGGGATATAAATCCCTGGTTCATACGCCATGCGAAGATCCAAGGTGCGTAACGTGACCGAATTAACGTAAGTGGTCCCAACCCCTGCGACTTCGCTCCATTCGTAGCTCTCTGAGCCCTCTAATGAAATCGGCACAAGTTTGGGTGGCAAGCCCTTCGCTCGGTTAATTCGATCTTCGTTCATCGCGTCAAGCACAGCATCTAACTTATCGGTGGGTGTGGCTCTCAGCGTATTTTTGTAGCCGCTCACCGTGGGTACTTGCGACACGACACACTTCACGCGCCGGTCAGTGGCAGCAACCACCAAGACGTGCCCGCCAGAATAGCTTGTCCCCCAGACGCCAATCCGGTTTGAGTCGATTTGTTGCTGCATCACCGCCCAGGTGATGACATCGCGCATGTCCGCGATCTGCTGCCACGGATCAAGCTCGAGCCGAGGTTCACCTGCACTTGCCCCTGTGTTGCGATGGTCATACACCACGCAGGCGAAACCAGCGTTGACAAAAACATCAGCGGTTTGATCTAGGGACATCTCTTTGACTGCGCCAAAACCATGACTCATCACAATGGTTGGAAAAGGCGCTGAAGGCAGATCGGGCGTGTAAAACCACGCATCCAGTTCGACACCGTTGGCCATTATTTTTGTGTTCGTTCTCAAGGTCGCTCTCCCACACCAAGCTCAATTTTTTTAGCACTTCAACGTCTATGACGCGCTGATCAATTAAAAAATCCGTAGACCATCGGTATCACAATGGATCCCGTGATGCCATGCAACCCCATTGCTAAACTTGCATAGGTGCCTGCCTCGGCATTGATACTGAATGCCCTTGACGCCCCAATGCCGTGGGCACCGACACCAATTGCAAACCCTCTCTGCCACCATGACTTTATGTGTAAAAAGTTCAACACGTAAGGGGCAATAATCGCGCCCAGTATCCCCGTGCAAACGGCAAAGATGGCTGTCAATGTGGGTGATGTACCGATTCTTTCGGCAATCCCCATGGCAATTGGGGCTGTGACCGACTTTGAATACAAGGCACCGACAATATTTTTATCAGCACCCAGCGCGGTTGCGATCCCGACTGCCGAGGTAATTGAGATGGCGCCCCCAGCGCAAAGCGCAACAACGAGTGGAACCGCCCTCTTTTTCAGACTGTTTATGCCGCGGTAGATCGGAATAGCCAAACCCACGGTCGCCGAGCCAAGCAAAAAATGAATAAACTGTGCACCCAGAAAATACTTGTCATACGGCATATCAATCAAGGTGATGAACACCGCCACCAGAATCACAGCAATCGCTACAGGATTGACGAGTGGATTTTGGTGAGTTCGCTGATAGGCAAGCAAGCCAATCTGGTAGGCAACTAAAGTGATAAATAGCGCCAGTAACGGGCTGCCGGATAAGTAAACCCAAATTTCAACAATTGAGTTTGAATTAATCACTGGGCTTAGTCCCTGCGCTAAACAGTTTCAAGATCACTGCCGCCCCAGCGATCGTCAGGACAACGCTGCCAAATAACGCGCAAATAATTGCCACTGCGTTTTCTTTTAATTGCGGCAAAAATAAAACAACCCCGACGGCGGCTGGCACAAACAGTAAGCCTAGATACTTGCTGAGGGTATCGCTGACTAATGCCAGTTCAGCATTTACTCGCTTTTTCTTGATCAACCAGAACAACAGCAATACCAACCCGATCACAGGCCCGGGCAAAGACGAGAGCCACAGTTTAGAGATCAGCTCGCCTAAACACTGAAAAAATAGGATTTGAATGAGACCGGAAATCATCCACTGATTATAACCTGCCTGCTTTTCTGGTGGCGCATCCCTGATTCGAACAGGGGACCTTCGGATTATGATTCCGCTGCTCTAACCGACTGAGCTAATGCGCCATCTGTATTGCTGTGGGTCGTGCTGCTATCGGTGCATCGACTGACGCTTTAACGTCTTTCTTTACAAATCCACCGAAGTCGTAAATTCTAGCATTTTTTGATGCAGCCAGACAAGTTGCGGCCAAAAGAATACACCTACCTGACCCCTGCCTTCACGCTTTCTAGAGGATAAGGATCGATTTTCGGCACCAAACCATCGTCATAGACCATCACCTTACGATAAAGATCAAGCTGAATGTGAGCAGACCTCTCTGGATCGAAAAGATAAACCGACCATTCATCCACTTTATCCTCCCTCAACCGATACTTGGTGCCATTGTTCCAAGATTCCGTCCAGACGGGCTTACCACCCTCTTGCCCGGTGTAATCAATGCGACCAGTGCCATAGACGACCGAAACGACATTAGCGCCGGTAACAGTCCGATCATTGCCTTGCCCGTTCAGGCCTTTGCCGGCCATCGACCGGGTCTCCGGCGGGCTTTCAGCCATCGGACTTGGGGTGGAGTAGGTTGATGCGGGGGCACGAAAGCACACAATATTTAACAAACGATTTGAATTCACTTCCATAAACGGCCGTCCATTGATACCGGCCCAAGCAAACGCACCCTCTGCTTTTTCAAATTCGTCTTGATACGGTTGCGCGTTCTGCACCTGCATGACTTCGGTATCGACCACGGGCCCTTGACCGTTAGGCTGGCTGTATACAGCAACCCAGCCTCTTCGCCATGACTTATCGGCGCAATTGATCTCAAAGCTTTGCACCAGTGACTGGCCTGCTTGCTGGCCATCTAGGGATACAAAGGCCGATTCTCTATCCTTGGTGTCCACTTGCACCGGATTGACCATGAGTTTGACAATTAAATTGTTGTCTTTTTTGAACACCTGACTGTCATAAAAAAGAGCGCCTGTTCTCGCATTGGCACCTAATTTGAGCCAAGTGGGCTGCCCTGTGTATTCGAAATTAGGTCGAATCGGTGTGTCTGACACATCCGGTGCTGCGGGCACTGCGATGCCTGTTGCGGCTTTCAAATAATCATCTGGCGTGGCACCATCGCACGCGATTTTCTTGAGTGCCCCAAAATGCGCACCAGAGACATTTTCGGCCATCTCGAGATCAGGATCATCATCAACCGCAGGCAGATTATTCACGCTGGCAATTTCGCGATCAGGCACCGTCTCTGGCCGCCCTTTGCCGTTCGCGTTCGTGTAGACAGTTAATCGTTTGAATCCAAATGTATTGTTTTTACAATTGAATTCGACATCGACGATCGCGGAGGCACCTTCTTTGTAAGGAAACAGGTTGTTTAAAATTGAAACAATCGCTACATCGCCCTTTTTGTTGATCACGGGCGAATACGAGACGTCGACAGCAACACTATTCGAAAGATTGTTGGCATCCGCGGGGGTCTTCTGCAACCGCACCCATTGCTCAGCCATCGCAACTCGCCCAATCAGCGAAACAACAACAAAAACGGAAACCAGCACCAATCGTTTCAATTGTCTCATGACGACTGTCGGTCACCTGCCTGAAAAAACCTCATCTGAGAAGTGATCCATTCGGCAGGTGAGCACGCTCCCTATTAATACGTTTTATATGGGAGGAATTTACCAGACAAAACAACCTTCACGCGATCGCCCTTAGGATCAGGCTCACGCGCAATATCCATAGAAAAATCGATTGCGCTCATGATGCCATCGCCGAACTCTTCATGAATGAGTTCTTTGATCGTTGTGCCATAGACACTCACAATTTCGTAACACCGGTAAATCAACGGATCTGTCGGCACGGGCGTAGGCAAAGATCCTTTATACGGCACCACTTGCAACAAATTGACGGCTTCTGCTGGTAGGCCGAACAGTTTGCCTAAGATCGTGGCTTGCTGCTTCGTACATGTCATTTGACCAAGGCAGGCTGCCGTGACCCACTCTTTTGATAATTTGAGTTTTGTCGCGACGTCAGACCACTTCAGGCCTTTTTGCACTTTGGCTGAATAAATGAGATCAGTGACATCTTCACGAGTCATCGGCTTTTGAACGGCGATTGCTTTCATTGAACTGCTCCTTAAATTGAAATAAAGCCTGCAAAGTCAGCAATTTTTGTGCCATCAATTTGCCGCTACTTAATCCCCGCACGCATGAATGATTGAACAAACTGACGCTGAAAAATCAAAAAACCAACCAATAGAGGCGAACACGACAGAAGGGTTGCCGCAGTAATAATAGACCAATCGATCCCCTGATCTGTCGAGGAGAACAGCTGCAAACCAACCGTTAAGGGGCGTGAGGTGACTGAGTTGCTCACGACCAATGGCCAAAGGAAGTTGTTCCAGTGATAGCTAACGGATATCAGGGAAAACGCCAAAAAAGTGGGCTTCGCAAGTGGGATATAGACATGCCTGAGTACCTGCATCGCATTAGCCCCCTCCATTTCTGCCGCTTCGACCAGTTCTTTGGGAATGGTTTTGAAAGTTTGGCGCAACAAAAATATTGCAAATGCCGACGCAAAATAGGGCAAACCGATCCCGAACAGGGTGTCGACTAACCCCATCGTCGTCAAAGTTTGATAGTTTTTAACGATGAGAATCTCTGGCATCACGGTCAATTGCACCAAGACCAGGGCGAACAAAACGTTTTTGCCTACAAATTCATACCTCGCAAAGGCGTAGGCTGCAAGCGTGCAAATCATCAACTGAACAATCAGAATCATGCTCACCAGTAAGGTCGTATTCAAAAAATATCTCGCAAAGGGAGCCGCCTCCCAGGCTTGAATAAAATGATCAAAGGTCAATGGTGCAAATAGAATCAAATGCGTGGCAAACTCACTTGGGTGAATTGCCGCCCAGACTGCGTAAAGCAAAGGACATATCCACACAATGGCAAGCAACCACGCCCCGACCAGCGACAGCCGATGAGACACTGACCAGGATGCGCTTGCATTCATTGATAGTGCGCCTTGCGGTCGAGCGTAAAAAACTGAAATACGCCGATCAGCGCGAGCACAAAAAGCAAAACAACCGTCAAGGCCGACGCGTATCCCTGATCCCAGAACTGAAACCCAACTTGGTAGAGAAAATAGAGCAACACCGAAGAGGCGTTGTCCGGACCACCATGGGTCATCACAATGATGTGATCGACCATTCTAAAAGCGTCAATGACGGCATTAATGAACACAAATATCGTCGTTGGCATCAACAGCGGCCACTGAATGCGTCTGAAAAAATACCAAGTACTTGCCCCTTCAATATCGGCTGCCTCGCGATAAACGGGGCTCAAACCTTGCAAGGCCGCTAAATAGAAAATCATAAAAAATCCAGCTTCTTTCCAGATAGCCACAATGATGACAGCGCCTAGGGCGAACCGTGGGTCTCCGAGCCAATTCTGCCCTGTCCACCCCAAAACTTGAAGTATTTGATTCAAAAGCCCGTAGCCTGGGGTGTAAAAGAATATCCAGATATTGGCAACCGCAATCATGGGCAAAATCGTGGGTAAAAAGAAAGATGTACGTAAAAACCACTGCCCTGCCATTTTTTGATTTACCCACAAAGCCATCGCCAGAGACAGCGCAATCGACAGCGGGATCGTAACGGCTGCGAACCAAAGGTTATTACGTAACGACCGCCAGAAGACGGGGTCATCTATCATGATCTGATAGTTTTGAGTGCCGATAAAAACAGCACCACGACCGGCTTTAGGCGTCGACATAAAGCTGTCTATGACGGTACTAACGGCCGGGTAATGCGTAAAAATGAGCAAAAAAAGCAGGGCAGGCAGCAAGAGCAGGTAAACGTGCGTCTGTTTCACTGCCTGCCCCAAACTTCTATTGGTAACTGCGCAACAAACGCGTTGCTTCAGCTTGTGCGTCTTTCATCGCTTGTTCTGAGGTCTTGACCCCCGTCAAGGCCGCCTGCAGCGCATCATTGAGCGCTTTCGTCACACGCTGATTATCGTGGGTCGAAAACTCTGCCACTGCAAAAGGCAGTTGATCGCGTGCCACGATGGCGGGCGGGAAATCGCTCGTGTATTTCTTCAATGCTGGCGTATCGTAAGCGGCAGGCGACACTGCGACATAGCCGGTGTCAATACTCCATTGGGCAGCACGCTCTGGCTGAGTGAGCCATTTGGCAAACTTGTAAGCGCCCTCTTGCTCGGCGGCACTGGTTTTCTTGAAGATAAAAAAGTTACCGCCCCCCGTTGGAGAACCACGACGTTTACCTTCTGGCAACATCGCGACACCGAAATCAAACTTTGCGTTGCTACGGATATTGGTCAGATTACCCGTGGTTGTCCAAATCATGGCTGCTTTGCCTTCTAGAAAGTCTCTGGGTGTGGTACCCCACTCTACAACACCGGCGGGTGACACTTGGTGAGTTTTAGACAGATCAACCCAATACTGTAAGGCAGCAATGGCGTTGGGGTCGTCAAAGTTGACCTTGGTGCCCTCTTGATTCGCCAGTACAGCATTATTTTGGGTGCTAAACCCTTGATACAACCAATACGGAAAACCACTGGACGGCACCTGAATACCCCATTGCGTGACGTTGCCGCTCGCATCCTTTTTGGTCAGCTGCTTGCTCAGATCAATGGTTTCCTGCCAGTTCTTGGGCGCTTGTTCTGGGTTTAGGCCGGCGGCTTTGAAAAGGCTCTTGTTCCAGAACATCACGACGGTGGAGCGTTGAAAGGGAATACCCCATGTCTTGTTGTTAATTTGTCCATTCAGCATGAAAGCAGGGAAAAAACCTTTCAGCCAAGCACGATCTGCATCCGTTTTGACAAAGTTATCCACAGGCACAATTGCATCTTCGTCGACCAGCGTAAAAGTATCCGTCGACAACAAAATACCTGCCGCAGGAGGTTTGCCCGCTTTGTGCGCAGTAAGTACTTTGACAATGGTCTCTTGATACGTCCCCGCGTAGACAGGGATCACATTTAAATCAGGGTTATCTTTATTGAAGTCATTTGCATATTGGTCGATTATTTTCGTGATTGGCCCACCGACAGCAATCGGAAAATAAAATGAGATATCTGTCTTAGCGAGCGCATTGGTGCTCGCGCCAAGGCTAAAACAGGCAGAGGCCGCGAAGGCCACCATCGATTTGCATAAATTTTTCACTGATCTCTCCAAAGAATCGAACGAATCAACACGTAAAACATTCATCACCGTCGCAATTTGCGCAACGTCTCAGTCTGCTAACTCAACTTCATCACGCAACCTTGGTCGTCAAACCAAGCTTGAGCGGCGTTCATCCAGCCAAAGTTCACCGCACCACCTAACCCTATCGCTAAGTCACCCGGTATCCTCGTCACAAAACTAACCCCTTGTGCGACTAACGTCAGCAACGCGTCAGCGCCGGTGTATTCGATTTTTTCAACGTTGCCGACAAAACGGTGTTCGGGCTCACGCAACACCGTTATCGCTTCGGGACGAACGCCCAGCCATTTCGCCCCCGAAGGGGGATTGACGCGGATCGTACTTCCCCTAAGGCAATCGGCTTCTAGTGGCCAGATATTCATGGGTGTCTGCCCAATGAATTTAGCTGCAAATAAGTTTGCCGGACGCTGATACAAATCAACGGGGCGCGCGACTTGTTCGACTCTGCCCGCATTCAATAAAACAACTTGATCAGCCATACTCATGGCCTCGACTTGATCGTGCGTCACATAGACCACAGAGAGCCCCAGCTTTTGTTGTAATGCTCGCAATTCGAGCCGCATTTCTTGTCGCAATTGAGCGTCAAGGTTAGACAGGGGCTCATCCATTAAGCACAGTTGACTGTCCGCCACCAGAGCCCTTGCCAGTGCCACGCGCTGCTGTTGCCCGCCAGATAATTGGCTAGGCTTGCGATCAAGATAGTGCTGTAATCCCAACAGATCGATAGCCACTTTCAATTTTTGACTAATGTCAGCTTTCGATACCTTTCTTACTCTCAAGCCGAACACAATGTTCTCGGCAACAGACAAATGCGGAAAAAGAGCGTAACTTTGAAAAACCATCGATACGCCGCGCTGCGAGGCGTGCAGCGTTGTCACGTCGCTTTCGAAGATTTTAATGACGCCCCGACTGGCTGTTTCAAGGCCAGCAATTAATCTCAAGGTCGTCGTTTTGCCACAACCTGAAGGCCCTAACAGTACCGTAAACTGGTGAGCAGGCATTTCTAGATCGGTTGGATAGAGCGCGTGTGTGCCGCCCCATGATTTGCTGACTTGTTCGAATTTAACGGCTTGCATGTTTTTTCTATCAATGATTTGATTTGAACTCTAACGCAACAAATATGACAAATATATGACTCCTGTAAAAATTCCTGAAACATCGGGCGCTTCAGATCAAATCCGCATTTGGGATTTACCGTTACGATTATTTCATGTGCTGCTTGCATGCTCAGTCACGGGCGCAATTATTGCTGTCAAACTCGGCGACAATTGGATGGAATGGCACGTCAGACTGGGCATTATCAGCTTGGCCCTCTTGACCTTTCGTTTGGTCTGGGGGGTTGTGGGATCGCAGTACGCACGCTTTAGTCAATTTGTCAGATCACCGAGAGCGACTTTGGCCTATCTCCGTCAGGCTAACCCGCCAACGCATAAGACAGCTGGGCACAACCCGCTTGGCGCATGGTCAGTACTGGCTATGTTGTTTCTACTAAGTGTACAAGCGACCACAGGGCTTTTCACGAGTGATGACGTGATGACCCAAGGGCCGCTCGTTAGCTTGGTGAGCGAAACCACGGGATCACTGATGACAAGTATCCACGAATTTAATGCGGTACCGATTTACATTATCCTTGGCTTGCATCTGTTAGCTATCGTTTTTTATACGTTGAAAAAACATGCGCTCATCAAGCCGATGATCATGGGAGATGTGCCTGCTGACCAGTTGCCGCCCGCCACGGTTGCCGCCAATGATGGTGTCGCTTTGCGTTTATTTGCGCTGGTGCTCGCCGGTGTGATCGCAACCGGTGCCTATTACCTGATTAAAATGACTTGATCATTGGGGCACGAGCAAGCAAGATAGAAAAAAGCAAAAAAGGAGCTTTTCGTGCCGATCACTCAACATCAATCTTGTCGTCTTTATTGGCGTGGCGACGGAGACCCTTCACTGCCAGGCCTGGTATTAGGTAATTCGCTCGGCACGGATGTGTCGCTCTGGGATCCCATCATTCCCGAGTTGATGCAGCATTTCTATGTGGTCCGGTTTGACATGAGAGGGCATGGTGGCTCTGACGCACCCCAGGGAGACTATTCACTCGATACATTGGTTGGCGATGTAGAAGCCGTGATTCAGGCGGCGGGGCTCACGTCTTACAGCTACGCCGGTATCTCACTGGGCGGCATGGTCGGGATGGAGCTCGCTGCCCGGCAACCTAAAGGCTTGACTCGCGTCGTGCTGAGTAATACTGCGTTTGAGTTTCCTGATGGCATTTGGGATGCGAGAATTGACTCGGTCACCCGGGGTGGTCTGGGATCAATCATCGATACAGTCCTGGGTCGGTTTTTTACTGACGGCTTCATTCAAGCAAACAGTGTCGAGTTCAGGCACCTGAAAAACATTGTCTTAATGCAGACACCCCATGGCTATGCGGGTTGTTGCGCCGCCATCCGCGATATGCATCTCGCGGATCGCCTCAGCACCATCAATGTTCCCGCACTCGTGGTTGTTGGCGAGTTTGACTTATCGACCCCCCCATTTCGCGGGCAAGACATTGTCGATAAGTTGGCAAATGCAACACTGGTCAGCTTGCCTTGCGCGCACATTCCAACCACCGAGATACCAAAACAGTACCTAGCGGTATTACTGGGATTTTTGAACCAGTAGCACCACACAAAAAAAGCGCCTGAGCGCTTTTTTTGTTGCCTGAATAGCCCGCGAAGCTACGTTATTTTTTCTCGTGATACGAGTCGTGACACGACTTACAAGAAGCGCCCACCTCACCAAAAGACGTTTTGATCATTGCTAAGTCACCCGTGTCAGCGGCTGCTGAGAGCTTGGCGACCGCGTTCGTGAATTTCTCTTGCGCAGCTTTAAAGCCAGCGGGATCCTTCCAGATATCGGCCAACGCAGTTTTACTTTGCGTACCCTCTGGAAACGCTTGCCAAGGCAAAGCCGCCAACGTTGAGAGGACAGCGATGTTAGCTTGAATGGCGGCTTTATCGTAAGGTGCCTGACCCTTGATCACAGGTTGCATACGGCCAAAGTGTGATGAAATCAGGATCATGGTTGACTGCCGATATTTGATTGCCTGTTCCGGTTTTGAGAACTGAGCACTCGCACTACCTGCCCAAATCGAGGCAAATAACATCAAGGTTATCGCAAAAATAGACGTTTTTTTCATTGCAGTGCTCCCAAAGGGTTAGTTGAAAAGTACAGGCTTCAATCCGTCAACTACAACAGCATTAAATCTCTTTAACCAGCTGATCCGCGAGGCCAATATAACTGCGTGGTGTCAGCTTTGACAAACGTGCTTTGACCTCATCGGGCAAGGCAAGACCCGCAATAAACACAGCCAACCCTTCTTGGGTGATCCCCTTGCCACGCGTTAACGCTTTCAATTGTTCGTAAGGCGCTGGCAAGCCATAACGACGCATCACCGTTTGAATCGGCTCGGCGAGAACCTCCCAGCAGCGATCAAGATCAGCGTCGATAACGGCGCTATTGACTTCCAGCTTACCTAACCCTCTTAGGCAAGCATCATAGGCCACCAGGCTGTAGCCAAACGCCACCCCTAAGTTACGAAGCACGGTCGAGTCCGTCAAGTCGCGCTGCCAACGGGAAATCGGTAGCTTTTCAGACAGGTGTCGCAATAACGCATTCGCCAACCCAAGGTTACCCTCGGAGTTTTCGAAATCGATAGGGTTAACTTTATGCGGCATCGTTGACGAGCCGACCTCACCGTCTTTCAATCTTTGTTTGAAGTAACCCAACGAGATATAGCCCCACACATCTCGATTCAAGTCCAACAAAATCGTGTTGGCTCTACCGATGGCATCAAATAGCGTTGCCATCCAATCATGCGGCTCAATCTGAATCGTGAGCGGGTTCTGTTTCAGACCCAAGCGCGCCAGCACCCCAGCACTGAATTTAGGCCAATCGATTTCGGGATAAGCGCTGACATGCGCATTATAGTTACCCGTCGCACCATTCATCTTTGCCAAAGGGATCACTTTTTCGATATTCGCAATCGCATCCTTTAAGCGAACAACCACATTGGCGAATTCTTTACCAAGCGTCGTTGGCGTTGCAGCCTGACCATGGGTGCGCGCCAGCATCGGTTGGGTCGCCTGATCGTTGGCGATGTTCGTCAAAGCGACGAGCAATTGGTTTAACGTAGGTAGAATCACCTGATCGCGCGCCCTTGAAAGCATTAGAGCGTGAGAGGTGTTATTGATGTCTTCGGAGGTGCACGCGAAATGAATAAATTCACCGGCCTTGGTCAATTCGGGGTAATCCGCGACCTTTTCTTTCAGCCAGTACTCGACGGCTTTCACATCGTGGTTGGTGACTCGTTCGATTTCTTTAATCCGTTGCGCATCTGATTCTGAAAAATGACTAACCAAATTATTCAGATGCGTCTTGGCGTCAGACGAAAATGGGGTGAGCTCGGGCAAACCAGCCTCTGACAGACCAATGAGCCAGGCAATTTCGACTTCAACCCGATGCGCCATGAACCCAGCTTCGGACAGCAGTGGTCTCAACCGGTCACAACGAGACGCATAGCGCCCGTCTATGGGTGAAAGTGCATTCAAAAGCGTAAGGCCGGGACTAGTTTGCATGGTGGCGGGTGTCAAAAACGAGAAAAAAAACGACAAAAACGAATACGCTGATTTTATCACTGCATAAAATGCGTCACGCCGTCGTTTAGACGATACACTAGCATTCAGATTCGTTTTAGACGCAGGCTCATGAAACTCATTGCTTCAATGACCAGCCCATACGTGCGCAAGGTGCGCGTTGTGATGGCTGAAAAAAAACTCGATTATCAGATTCAATTAGAAAACGTCTGGGCAGACGATACAAAAATACAAGATCATAATCCTCTGGGCAAGGTTCCTTGCTTGATCATGGAGGATGACAGTGCGTTATTTGATTCGGCGGTGATCGTTGAATACTTGGATACCCTATCCCCTGTCAGTCGGCTGATTCCGCAAGGCGGACGCGAGCGGGCCGCGGTCAAGTGCTGGGAGGCGTTAGCAGACGGGGCAATGGACGCCGGGGTTGCTATCCTTAAAGAGCAGCAACGACCCAAAGGCAAGCAAAGCGCTGAATGGATCACGCGTCAGTACGGGAAAATCACCGCTGCTGTTGACCATATGGAGCAAACACTCGGAGACCATGCGTTCTGTATGGGTATTAATTTCACGTTGGCCGACATCGCAGTCGGTTGCCTGCTGGGGCTTTTGGACTTTCGATTTGCCCACCTGGAATGGCGCACCAATCACCCGAATTTAACCAAGCTATATCAAAAGCTGTCTGCACGACCCTCTTTCGTCGATACGGTACCGGTGTCTGCCTAAACGGTGGTAGCAATCCATCTCAACTATTCGATAATGCCCCCCCCAAGGCAGATATCCCCGTCATACAGCACCGCGGATTGGCCGGGAGTGACGGCCCACTGTGGTTCGGCGAAAGACAAGCTGAATTGTTCACCTTCGGTTCGCAAGACGTTGCAGAGCGCATCCGCTTGTCGGTATCTGGTTTTCGCACAATAGGCGCCCAATGCGGGGACAGCGCCTGAAATCCAGCTGGCCTGAGCCGCCAGTAGCGACGACTCAAGCAACCAGGGGTGTTCATGCCCTGGTACGACAAACAGTGCGTTGTTTTTTAGATCTTTACGCGCGACGTACCAGACCGGGCCTGTACCATCGGCGCCCTGTTCGCCTTTGACACCACCCACGCCTAAGCCTTTACGCTGCCCGATCGTATAAAAAGATAAGCCATGATGCTGGCCAATTTGTTTGCCTGCCTCAGTCAGAATTGGCCCAGGGTGTGTCGGTAGGTAGCGATTTAAGAACGCTCTGAACGGTCGTTCGCCTATAAAACAAATACCTGTTGAATCTTTTTTGGCCGCATTCGGCAAGCCCAAGTCATGGGCAATGCGTCTGACCTCAGTTTTGGGAAGCTCGCCGAGCGGAAATAAGGTCTTAGCGAGTTGTGTTTGACTTAGTCTATGCAAAAAATAGCTTTGATCTTTGGTGTGATCAAACGCTTTGAGTAATTCAAAACGATCACCGCTTGGGCCAGAGACCCTTCTTACCCGAGCATAATGCCCTGTCGCGATGTGATCTGCACCGAGCGACATTGCGTGATCCAAAAATGCCTTGAATTTAATCTCGGCGTTACACAGTACGTCTGGGTTTGGCGTACGACCGGCAGAATATTCACGTAAAAAATCAGCAAATACACGGTCTTTGTACTCGGTAGCAAAGTTGACCGCCTCAATGTCAACGCCGATCACGTCGGCAACGCTCACGGCATCAAGCCAGTCCTGGCGAGTCGAGCAATAAGCCGAGTCGTCATCGTCTTCCCAGTTTTTCATGAACAGCCCGACAACGTCGTAGCCCTGTTGTTTGAGCAGCCAAGCGGTGACAGACGAGTCGACCCCGCCGGACATGCCGACAACCACGCGACTTTTCGTAGACTTCAGTTCATTTATCATCAACCAAATTGTAGACTGACTCTCAGTCTTCACCCTGTCTGGTGTATAAACAATCCTTTTGAACTAATAGACGGACAGATCTATGCGAATCGGAATCCCGCGAGAGACTCGTGATCACGAGACCAGAGTAGCTGGCACCCCAGAAACTGTAAAAAAATACGTCAGTGCGGGCCACGATGTCGTGGTTGAGCGCGGCGCTGGTGGCCATGCCTACTACACGGATGAAGCCTTCACCGCTGCCGGTGCAACACTGGTGGACGCGGCCGAATGCCTCAGTGCCGAGCTGATTTTAAAAGTCAGAGCACCTTCGACCGAGGAAATCAGCAAAATCAAAGCCGGGGCAACGGTGGTCGGCATGTTGGATCCGTTTGATCAAGCAGGACTCAACGCGCTGAACAGCGCTGGCATTACAGCTTTTGCGCTTGAGGCAGCGCCGCGTATCACGCGTGCTCAGAGCCTTGATGTACTCTCGTCGCAGGCAAATTTGGCTGGTTATAAAGCCGTGCTTTTGGCTGCGCACTACTACGGTCGTATGTTCCCAATGATGATGACAGCTGCGGGCACGTTAAAGGCTGCTCGGACTGTTGTGCTGGGTGCTGGCGTCGCGGGCTTACAAGCCATTGCGACTGCCAAGCGGCTGGGTGCAGTGGTTGAAGCCTCAGATGTCAGGCCCGCAGCGAAAGAGCAGATCGAATCACTCGGCGCTAAATTCATTGATGTCCCATTTGAAACCGATGAGGAGCGTGAAATCGCCCAAGGTGTCGGTGGGTATGCGCGACCAATGCCGGCATCTTGGATGGCTCGGCAAGGGGTGCTGGTCGCTGAACGGTGTAAACAAGCCGACATCGTCATTACCACTGCCCTGATCCCTGGCCGTCCAGCACCAACGCTGGTGTCTGCGGAGACTGTCGCTGGCATGAAGCCTGGGTCGGTCATCGTTGATCTCGCCGTCGAGCGTGGTGGAAATTGCCCACTGTCTGTCAAAGGCGAAGTGACCGAACATCACGGGGTGAAGTTGGTTGGTTTGACCAACTTGCCAGGCATGGTACCAACGGACGCCTCTGCGTTGTACGCGCGTAACCTCATGGACTTTCTCAAGCTCATTATCGGTGCAGACGCAAAACTAAATATCAATCTAGAAGATGAAATCGTCAAAGCGTGCCTGATGTGTGCAAACGGCGAACTCATAAGGAAAAGCTAATGGAAGCGATTGACCACACCCTGATCAATGTGATTATTTTTGTTCTAGCGATTTACGTCGGATATCACGTCGTCTGGAATGTCACCCCTGCGCTGCATACGCCCTTGATGGCGGTCACGAACGCCATCTCTGCCATTGTGATTGTTGGGGCGATGCTGGCGGCGGGATTGACGGATAGCGGCCTCGCGAGAGGTATGGGAGTTGTTGCTGTCGCACTTGCGGCGGTCAATGTTTTTGGTGGATTTTTAGTCACGCGACGCATGCTTGAAATGTTTAAGAAAAAAGATAAAAAAGCCCT
Organism: Jezberella sp.; assembly: GCF_964834465.1. Lineage (NCBI taxonomy): Bacteria > Pseudomonadati > Pseudomonadota > Betaproteobacteria > Burkholderiales > Alcaligenaceae > Jezberella > Jezberella sp. The sequence goes on along the minus strand of NZ_CBAZRM010000014.1, from coordinate 23,913 downwards.
TACCCAAGCAACCAAGGGAGACGGCAAATGATTTCAATGAACCTCGTCACTCTTTTATATCTCGTGGCCTCGATATGTTTTATCCAGGCTCTCAAAGGCTTATCGCATCCAAATACATCCAGACTTGGCAACGCATTCGGCATGATCGGTATGTTGATCGCCGTATTGACAACAGCCGTCTTGATCGTCGGACAAGCCCGCGCCGGCATGAGCATTGCTGGGCTCGGTTGGGTATTGCTCGGTCTGCTCATCGGCGGTAGTGTTGGCACGTTAATGGCCAAGCGTGTCGAAATGACGAAAATGCCTGAACTCGTGGCGTTCATGCACAGCATGATTGGTCTAGCAGCTGTGGCCATCGCGGTTGCCATTGTGGCTGAGCCGCAAGCCTTCAAACTAGTGGCTGCTGCTGGTGACCCCATTCCTTTCGGTAACCGCCTCGAGTTGTTCATCGGCACATTTGTTGGCGCCGTGACGTTTTCAGGTTCTGTCATTGCGTTCGGCAAATTGTCAGGCAAATACAAGTTTCGCTTGTTTCAGGGCACCCCTGTCGTTTTCAACGGTCAGCATGGGGTCAACCTGGTCGTGGCGTTGACGATGGTTGGCTGTGGCATTGCATTTATGATGAGTCAAAGCTGGACACCGTTCGTCATGATGGCAGCCCTGGCTTTCGTATTGGGTGTACTCATCATCATACCTATTGGTGGTGCTGATATGCCTGTCGTCGTGTCAATGCTGAACAGTTATTCAGGCTGGGCTGCTGCTGGCATTGGTTTCTCACTCAATAACCCGATGCTCATCATTGCGGGCTCACTGGTGGGATCGTCGGGTGCAATTCTGTCATACATCATGTGCAAAGCGATGAATCGCTCATTCATCAACGTGATCATGGGGGGATTCGGTGCCACACCTGACGCGGGCGGTGCCGCTGGCGCACAAGCCCAACGTAACGTGCGCAGCGGTAGTGCTGACGACGCTGCTTTCTTGCTCAACAATGCCGAAACCGTCATCATTGTGCCTGGCTACGGACTGGCGGTAGCTCGGGCGCAACATGCGCTCAAAGAGTTAGTTGAGAAGCTCACTTCTCACGGCGTGACAGTCAAATACGCGATTCATCCAGTGGCTGGTCGCATGCCCGGTCACATGAATGTGCTGCTTGCTGAGGCTGAAGTGCCTTACGACCAAGTGTTCGAAATGGACGACATTAACAGCGAGTTCTCCCAAACCGACGTCGTGTTAGTGCTGGGTGCGAATGATGTGGTTAATCCGGCAGCTAAAAACGACCCGAAATCAGTGATCGCTGGCATGCCTATCTTAGAGGCCTACAAAGCGCGCAACATCATTGTTAACAAGCGCTCGATGGCTGCCGGTTACGCGGGTTTGGACAATGAACTCTTCTACCTCGATAAAACCATGATGGTCTTCGGTGACGCCAAGAAAGTCATTGAAGATATTATCAAAGCAGTTGAGGCGGGTTAATCATTTCGGTATTAACGCGCTATCAATCACTTCAATCCAATGTCTAACGGGAGTATCGGTGCCACTTTGCAAGTGGCCGATACAACCGATGTTGGATGACAACACCATATCTGGTTTGGCTTCATGCAAACTGTTTAGCTTACGATCCCGCAACGCCGTCGATATCTCTGGTTGCAACACCGAATAAGTACCAGCCGAGCCACAGCAAAGATGGGTGTCAACAAATGGCTGTAATGCCAAGCCCAATTTCATCAGTAACTGTTCGCTTTGTGGACGCAGCCCCTGCCAGTGTTGCAGCGTGCAAGGGGGATGAAAAACGGGGCGTGCAGGTAGCTGCTTTTGATCGATCATGTCGGTCAGTTGGTCAGCATAAGGGCCCAACAGTTCGGCAACATCACGCACCAGCGACTGAACCTTTTCGGCCTTTTCTTTGTAGTGCACATCATGGCGCAAATGATGTGCATATTCATTGACCATGGCGCCGCAGCCGGACGCGTTCATCACAATGGCGTCAACTCGACCGGATTCGATGAACGGCCACCAAGCATCAATATTTGCTTTCATCTGTGTGAGCGCTGCGGCTTGGTCATCTAAGTGGAAACTCAACGCGCCACAACAACCTGACCCTGCTGCTACCTTGGTACCAATACCAAGGCGATCAAGCACCCGGATGGTAGCTGCGTCGATACTGGGCATCATGGCGGGTTGAACGCATCCTGCCAAGATCAAGACTTGTTTGAGATGGTGACCGGTATTTGGGATTAAGCCCGCAGGCCGGCTTTGCAACATCTTCTTTTTCATGACGGATGGTAAGAAATCCCGTAGCACCAGCCCCAACTTATACGCGGGTGCGAAGAGTGGTGACACCAGCCCTTTACGTAGCGCAAAGCGCTTTAATCTCTCGGATGTCGGTCGTGAGACTCGTTGTTCGACAAGCTCACGGCCAATATCAACAAGATGGCCGTATTGAACACCAGAAGGACACGTGTTTTCGCAATTGCGACAGGTCAAGCACCGATCCAAGTGCTCTTGCGTTGCCCGAGTCGGGGTTTTGCCTTCAAGCACTTCTTTAATCAAGTAAATACGGCCACGAGGACTGTCGAGCTCATCGCCGAGGACTTGATAAGTCGGACAAGTAGCGGTGCAAAATCCACAGTGAACACAACGACGCAAAATAGCGTCAGCCTCTTGACCTAAATTTGAATCAAGGGCCCACTGGGCAAGGTTGGTTTGCATAATGATCTAAGCTCGTCAAAAACTTTAATGGGAGTCCGAGTGCTAAATGCCCCAGACCAGCCTACCGGGATTGAACAAGCCCTTGGGATCGAACTCTTGCTTTAAACGCCGAACAATGGTGCTGACACCAGGTGTCAGCGGATGAAAAACACCGTCTCCTGGCAGACGCTGATCTGGTTGGCTTCTGAACAGCGTTGCGTGCCCGCCAGACTTTAGCGCTAACTGACGCAAGTGCGACGCAGCCAGATCCGTCTTTGTCCAGCGCTGCCCCCCCCCCCACTCGATCAAGGTTGGCCCAAGATTCAAAGCGGGGGTATGAGGCGCAACGGCAATACGCCACAGCGGTGAAGTCAGACCATCAAAAAAGGCATGTGTCTGTTCGCGCAAGCTATCCCAAAATACTGAGGCCTCTAAGCCTATTAAGGCCGACCCACCCAGTTTCTTATGAGCGGACTGAACTGCGCTGGGTGCGCCAGCGAGTCGCACGTATAAACCGTCGGCAGTGATTGCAGTCGCAGAAATAGGTAAAGGCTGAGCACGCCAACTCAGACACATATCCAAAGCAGCTTGTTCACCAAGCACGAACTGCAAGGTTAGGGTTTCTAGCGGCTTGGGCGCCACTTTCACAGACACTTGCGTCATCGGACCGAACATGCCGAGAGATCCAGCCAGCAGTCGCGAAACATCATAACCAGCTACGTTCTTCATCACTTGGCCGCCAAACTTGAGGACCTTGCCATCGGCATCGATCAAGTTTGCCCCCAGCACAAAGTCCTTGAGTGATCCAGCGCCGTGGCGAAACGGGCCAGATAAGCCTGCGGCCACCATACCACCCAGGGTTGCTCGCGGGCCAAAGGAAGGTGGATCAAAAGCAAGCATCTGTCCTGCGGCATTTAGCTGCTCTTTAACCAATTGCAAAGGCGTGCCAGACCAGGCGGTCATGACAAGTTCGGTTGGTTCGTAATCGATGATGCCCGACAAGCCCGTCATGTCTAATTCAAGCGGAACAAGATCCTTTTGAACATACGCATTGCCGTAAAATTGTTTGGTGTTACCACCCGCGATCACGATCGGCAACGACTGACTAGCGGCCGTTTGAATCTGCTCACACAGCACTGCTAATTGACTATTCATCGATAAGCTTAAAATCTGGGTAAATCGGCGAAAGGCAACACACCACCATGCACATGCATTTTGCCGTACTCGGCGCAACGGGCAAGTGTTGGGACAACTTTTTCCGGATTGAGTAAGGTCGCAGGATCAAACGCCCGCTTAACGGCCAAGAACTTCTCAAGCTCGTCCCTCGAGAACTGAACACACATTTGATTGATTTTTTCCATCCCCACACCGTGCTCGCCCGTGATGGTACCCCCCACTTTCACGCAGAGTTCAAGAATGGCCGCACCAAAATCTTCGGCACGTTGTACTTCATCTGCGATGTTTGAGTCGAACATGATCAAGGGGTGCAAGTTACCGTCACCCGCATGAAAAACGTTTGCGCATCGCAAACTAAACTGCTTTTCCATGGCGGTAATGGCATTTAACACCTCACCCAGACTGTGCCGGGGGATGGTCCCATCCATACAGTAGTAGTCTGGCGACACGCGGCCGGCAGCAGGAAACGCATTTTTTCGTCCTGCCCAAAACAGCAGTCGTTGCGCCTCAGAATCGGAAACCTGTAGCTTAGTTGCGCCAACGTGCCTGAACACTGCCTCCATCCTGGCGATCTCATCGGCCACTTCTTCCACGGTACCGTCGGATTCACACAACAGAATAGCTGCGGCTGAGGTGTCATAGCCGGCTTTGACAAAGGGCTCAACCATTTGAGTCGCTTGTCTGTCCATCATCTCAAGACCAGCGGGAATAATGCCCGCTGCGATGATTTCCGACACCGCGCGGCTAGCGCTCTCAACGTCATCAAAACTCGCCATGATGACGCGCGCCAAGGCAGGTTTGGGCGTTAGCTTCAAAGTCACCTCAGTGACCACACCCAGCATGCCCTCCGATCCAACAAAGACCGACAGCAAGTCGGGGCCTGAGCTATCGGGTGACAGTGAGCCTAGCTCAACAATTTCGCCGTCAATGGTGATCATTCGCACCATCATGACGTTGTGCACGGTCAATCCATATTTCAGACAATGGACACCGCCTGAGTTTTCAGCGACATTGCCACCAATGGTGCAGGCGATTTGGCTCGACGGATCCGGTGCGTAATAGAGGCCGTAGGGTGCAACTGCCTCAGACACGGCAAGATTGCGAACGCCTGGCTCGACCACGGCGATCGCCGCCTGGGGATCAATATGCTTGATCTTGTTCAGCTTTGCTAAACCCAGCAAAACGCCATGCGCGTGAGGCATGGCACCACCGGATAAACCAGTACCTGCACCTCGTGCGACCACGGGGACGTTGAGCCTGCGACACGTCATCAGCACATCCTGAATCTGCTTTTCTGTTTCAGGCAAAGCGACAGCCATCGGCAATGATCGGTAGAGCGACAACCCATCGCATTCATACGGACGGGTGTCTTCTTGCCGACTTAAGACGCAATGGGCTGGCAGCACCTTTAACAGCGCTGCGATCACTGTCGCTGGATCCACAGCAGGAGAGGTAAGCAATCCAGCATCAGTCAACGCGTTCATTTGACGAACTCCAGCTCGATAATCTTTCCTGGATTCAGAATATTATTGGGATCAAACGATCGCTTGATGGTTCGCATTAAATCTAGTGCATCCTCGCCGTGCTCTAGCGCCATGAACTGAATTTTATGGAGGCCGATGCCGTGCTCACCTGTGCAGGTGCCATCCATCTCGATTGCGCGACGCACGATGCTCTGATTGATTCGCTCGGACTCTTCCCACTGATCTGCATCATTCGGATCCAGCAGCATGAGGACATGAAAATTTCCGTCACCGACGTGGCCGACAATGGTGGTCGGAAAGCTCGCCTGCTCAAGCTCAGCGGTCGTCTCATCAATGCACTGCGCCAGACGAGAGATCGGCACGCATACATCGGTGGTGCTCGCCTTACATCCTGGCCGTAACTGCAAGCCAGCGAAGTATGCATTGTGACGCGCTGTCCACAAACGATTGCGATCCTCGGTGCGATCCGCCCAATCAAAGTCCATCCCACCGCACTCTTTCGCCAGCTCTTGCACCATTTCAGCTTGCTCTTTGACGCTCGTCTCGCTGCCATGAAATTCGAAGAGCAACAACGGCGTCTCACGCAGCGTCAATTTGCTGTATCGATTACTGGCGTGCACGGCTGCCGTATCCATTAATTCAACGCGAGCAAGCGGAACCCCAATTTGAATGGCTTGAATCACACATTGAACCGCGTCATGCACGGACGGGAAGTTACAGACTGCTGCGCTGACTGCCTCGGGTTGGGGGTATAGCTTCACTGTCACCTCGGTGATGACACCGAGTGTCCCCTCACTTCCGACAAACAAACGGGTCAGATCGTAGCCTGCCGAGGATTTACGCGCACGACGCGATGTTCTGATGACTTTGCCTTGCGCCGTCACGACGGTCAACGAAACGACATTTTCTCGCATCGTGCCGTATCTCACCGCGTTGGTTCCCGACGCTCGAGTCGAGGCCATTCCCCCCAATGATGCATCTGCACCGGGATCGATGGGGAAAAACAAACCCGAGTCACGAATTTGCTCATTTAACTGTTTACGCGTCAGACCTGGCTGAACTGTCACCGTTTGATCTTCGGCATCAAGAGAGATGAGTTGATTCATCCCGCTTAAATCCAGACTGATCCCGCCTTCGATGGCGAGCAAATGTCCTTCAAGCGACGACCCAGCCCCGAAGGGAATCAAAGGCACCTGAAACTGATTGCACAGCGTCACTACGGCCACCACTTCATCGGTCGTCAACGCAAACACCACTGCATCCGGCAGCATCGAGGGGTAGGCGGATTCATCCTTTCCGTGATGCTCACGCACGGCTTGGCCTGTCGAAAACCGATCACCAAATAACCGTTGCAACTCTGCCGCCATGTCGACCGGTAGAGGTTTACGAAGCACTTGAAAATGATGAGGTGCGTTCATGGGGAATCGTCCTTATTCGCTTTTGGTGGCTTGAATCCGTCGACGCTCACGCACCGCAGTGGCGAGTCTCTCGATCACCTGCAAAGAGCTATCCCAGTCAATACAGCCATCGGTAACGCTCTGACCGTAAACAAGCGGTTGACCGGGTACCATATCTTGCCTGCCAGCGACGAGATTGCTTTCAACCATCAAGCCAACAATACGGGTCTCACCTGCCTCGATCTGACGGGCTACGTCATCGCACACCAGGGGTTGATTTTCGGGCTTTTTGCTACTGTTTGCATGGCTCGTGTCTATCATCAGGCGAGGCGCCAAACCGGCTTTACCTAAATCGTCAGCTGCCGCCTGAACACTTGCCGCATCATAATTGGTCGTTTTACCACCGCGCAGAATGACGTGACAGTCTTCATTGCCTGCGGTGGACACGATGGCCGAGTGACCGCCTTTGGTGACCGACAAAAAGTGATGAGGCGATGAGGCTGCTTTCATCGCATCAACGGCGATTTTGATATTGCCATCGGTGCCGTTTTTAAAGCCTACCGGACAAGACAGGCCAGAAGCCAGTTCGCGATGGATTTGACTCTCAGTTGTCCGTGCGCCGATGGCCCCCCAGGAGACTAAATCTGCAATATATTGCGGCGTAATCATATCGAGAAATTCACAACCGGCAGGCAGACCCATGCCGTTGACTTCGCTCAATAGACCACGAGCAATCCGCAAACCTTTGTTGATATTGAAACTTGAATCCATGTCGGGATCATTAATCAAACCTTTCCACCCAACCGTTGTCCGGGGCTTTTCAAAATAAACCCTCATCAGAATTTCGAGTTCACCTTTGTACTCATCTCGCTTGGCCTTTAGTCGCTTTGCATAATCCACTGCAGCAACGGGGTCATGGATCGAACATGGCCCGATGACGAGAATCAAGCGGTCATCCATCCCGTGAAGGATACGGTGCAAGGCATTTCGACTTTCAGTAACCAGTTCGGCCACCTCAGAACTACAAGGAAACTCGCGCATAACGTGGGATGGAGGAGCTAACTCTTTGATTTCTTTGATACGCAAGTCGTCGGTATTATGTGACACAAAAATTACTCCAGTTCTAAATCAATCATGGTTTGTTGTATTTGTTAAGCGGTACCGCCGACCGTCAGGCCTTCCATGCGCAAGGTTGGCATACCGACACCCACGGGTACGCTTTGCCCTTCTTTGCCACATGTCCCTACCCCACTGTCGAGCGACAAATCGTTACCGATCATCTCGACACGGTTCATCGCATCAGGCCCGTTGCCAATCAACGTCGCCCCTTTGACGGGATAGGTCACTTTACCGTTTTCGATCATATAGGCCTCGGAAGCCGAGAAGACAAACTTACCACTGGTAATGTCCACTTGCCCTCCGCCAAAATTAACGGCATACAGGCCTTTCTTCACGGAGGCGATAATTTCTTTGGGATCTTTATCCCCAGCTAACATGAAAGTGTTGGTCATTCGGGGCATGGGCAAATGAGCGAAGGATTCACGTCGCCCGTTGCCCGTCACACCGGTCTTCATTAGACGCGCATTGGTCACGTCTTGCATATATCCGCGTAACACGCCGTCTTCTATCAAGACGTTCTTTTGTGTTGGATTACCTTCATCGTCGATATTTAAGGACCCGCGGCGATCTGCAATCGTGCCATCGTCAATCACAGTGACACCTTTGGACGCCACTTGCTGTCCAACTTTGCCAGAAAAGACACTGGAGCCCTTGCGGTTAAAGTCACCTTCGAGCCCGTGGCCCACCGCTTCGTGCAACAAGATGCCTGGCCAGCCGCTGCCTAAGACGACCGTCATCTCGCCTGCGGGGGCAGGTCTGGAATCGAGGTTCGTCATTGCTTCGTGGACGGCTCGCTCTACGTAAAACCGCAGCACATCATCGGTGAAATAAGACAATCCGGTTCGGCCACCACCACCCGCATGACCTGTTTCCCGTCGCCCCTGACGCTCGACAATAACCGTCAGGGATAGCCGCACCAGCGGTCGCACATCGGCGGCTAATCGGCCGTCGCTGCCGGCGACCATAATCACGTCGTATTCCATACCCAGACCTGCCATCACCTGAATGACGTGCGGATCTTTGGCGCGCGCCATTTTTTCAAGCCGCTCGAGCAACGCCACCTTCTCTGGCGCCGTCAAGGTCGTCAACGGATCGATCGGCTGATAAAGCGCTCGGGCATTGCCCTCGTCTTTGTACGCAGGCACATGAATCTTGCCAGCCCCTTGACGCGCGATCTCACGCACTGCTCGTGCAGAATTCAACAGTGCATCGCCAGATAGTGCGTCTGAATAGGCGAAAGCCGTCTTTTCACCCGCGACGGCTCGCACCCCAACGCCCTGCCCAATTGAAAAACTACCCGTCTTTACAATGCCTTCTTCCAGGCTCCAACCCTCGCTTCGGGTGTACTGAAAGTACAAATCAGCGTAGTCAACCTTGTGGGTGAAAATTTCGCCGAGCGCACGTGCCATGTCTGTCTCGGTCAATCCCCAGGGGTCAAGTAAAACGCTTTTCGCAGTTGCCAACGCGGAGATCGAAGGATTCGTCAGAGTCATGTCGTTTTTTGATTAAAAATTCGATGTTTAAGTGCTGGAAGCGACTGTCGAATATCGGACAGACGCTGAGGGTCAATGGTACCGCTTACTACCCCTTCGTGCTCTGGCAAAACGCTCAGCACGTCACCCCAGGGATCGATTAGCATAGAATGCCCCCACGTTCTACGACCGTTTTGATGCACGCCACCTTGTGCGGCGGCGAGAACATAGGTCTGATTCTCGATTGCACGCGCTCTCAAGAGGATCTCCCAGTGCGCCCGCCCGGTGGTATAGGTGAACGCCGACGGTACCAACAGCAGATCGACTGGCCCCATCGCCCGATACATTTCTGGAAACCGCAGATCGTAACAAATCGACAATCCGATTCGACCTAGCTCACAATCAAAGATTTTAATGTCACGCCCCGGCTCTATCGCGCGAGATTCGTCGTAACTCTCTTCACCGCGCGTGAAACTAAATAAATGAACTTTATCGTAGCGGATAACTTGTTCACCCGCAGGATTAAAAACCAGTTGAGTATTAAATACGCGATTAGGATCACTCGTTTTTAGTGGGATGCTGCCTGCCGCCAACCAGATATTGAGTCTAGAGGAAATTTCAGCTAAAAAATCCTGGATAGGCCCCACACCATCGGCTTCAGCGATGGCAAGTTTGTCCGTCTCTTTTTGTCCTAGTAAACAAAAATACTCTGGTAGCGTCACCAGCTTCGCGCCGGCATCCACCGCTTGTTCAATCAAATGCCCAGCGGTAGCCAGATTATCGCTGAGGGACGTACTTGTCACCATTTGTATAGCAGCGACTTCAAATTTATTTTGCATGGATGACGCCTCTGTTCATTAAAAATGAAACATTTAAATAATAAATATTGAAATTGTAATTTTTTATTACATCGAGACTCAAAATTATTCACATCATATAATTGGTTTAAATCTAAATTTTCAATGATTATTTGACAGAATATTTAATCATTTAACACCATCGAAAAAACGCCGCATGAAAGATTGATCGATCCGAAAAACCATTAAGACATATTTAATACATATTATTGAATCCAGTGCTTCATTTACCTCAGTAGGTCTTCAATGAACAAACTCTCTTACGCATCGCAACAAGCCAAACTTCAGAAAAATATCGCAAAACTGCAGAAACAGGCCTTATTGCTTCAAGCAAAACGTCGCAAACCTGTGCTCGCAGCTATTTTAAAGTCTATGAAAGAATATGACATTTCACCAGAAGAGGTGAGCCAGGCGTTTGCCAACGCTGCGATTGAGGCGCAGACTGCTCCCCTGGCAAAGTCTGTCAAGTCTGACCGACCCAGAAAACCGGTCGCCGCCAAATATCGCAACCCTGCCACAGGTGCGCTTTGGACAGGTCGTGGCAAAGCACCACTTTGGATTCTAGAAGCGGAAAAGTCCGGTCAATCTCGTCAACTGTTTCTGATTTAGTCATGCATAGCAACGACAGCAAGACCATCTACCGAGGCGATTACCAACCGTTTCCGTTTGTCATCCCCACCGTCGAGCTAGAGATCGATCTGCGGCCCGATCAGACCACCATCAAAACCCTCTTAGTCGTCCAGCGACGAAGCCAAGCAAGTCAGGATGAGCCGCTAGTCTTAAATGGTCAGGATCTCTCGCTTGAGCGGCTTGTCTTAAATGGTGAAGTGCTTGATCAAACGCAATATGTGCTGACCGGTGAAACGCTGACGATACCGAGGTTTCCGGCTCACGGTGAGCTCGAAATTGTGGGCAGCTGCTGTCCGTCTGCGAACAGCAGTTTGATGGGTCTGTATGTATCGGGCAACAGCTTTTTCACCCAATGCGAGGCCGAGGGGTTCAGAAAAATCACTTGGTTTGCGGATCGTCCAGACGTGATGTCCATCTTTACCGTCACTGTCCGTGCTGACAAACAAGCTTATCCAACGCTGCTCTCAAACGGCAACCTAGTTTCAGTTCGAGAGATAGAGCACGGCCGCCACGAGGCCGTTTGGCATGATCCATTTCCAAAGCCTTCCTACTTATTTGCCCTTGTCGCCGGGGTTTTCGATTGTCGTGAACACAACATGTATACCCAAAGCGGCAAACCAGTTTTGCTGCAAATCTACAGCGACCCCGGGACACTCAACCAAACCAGTTGGGCCATGGATTCACTCGTTAGATCAGTGCAATGGGACGAACAGCGTTTTGGCCTTGAGCTTGATCTCGACCGTTTCATGATAGTCGCCGCTCGTGATTTCAACATGGGGGCCATGGAGAACAAAGGCCTTAACGTTTTCAACGCGGCTTATGTCTTAGCAGACCCAGAGACGGCAACCGATGTCAACTACCAAGGCATCGAAGCAGTGATTGGACATGAATACTTTCACAACTGGACGGGTAATCGAGTGACTTGCCGGGATTGGTTTCAGCTCAGTCTCAAAGAAGGATTGACCGTTTTCAGGGATCACGAATTCACGGCTGACATGATGGCAAGCGGTTTATCCGACAGAGAAGCGAAAAGCGCACGCGCAACGAAACTGATAGACGATGTCATTACGCTGAGAACCGCTCAGTTTCCAGAGGATAGCGGGCCAATGGCGCATCCCATTCGACCTGAGAGCTATCAGTCGATCAGTAATTTCTACACGGCAACGGTGTACGAAAAGGGATCTGAAGTGATTCGTATGTTGCATACGCTGCTTGGCGAGAAGGTGTTCAGAGCCGGGATGGACGAATATTTTCGACGGCATGATGGTCAAGCCGTCACTTGCGACGACTTTGTCGATGCAATGGAATTCGCGTATGTGAAAAGCAAACCAGAGCAATCGCTCGAGGTGTTTCGCCGCTGGTATCGCCAGGCTGGTACACCACGTGTCGCTGCGACTCTCACCACGAATGCCACCAACCAAACGCTCTCCATCACGCTAGCACAAAGCTGCCCGCCTGTTGGTGTTGAAAAGCAGCGAGCCTTGCAAAAAGAAGATTTTCACATTCCAATTAAATTTGGTGCTTTAGACGCACGCGGTCAGCCCGTATTGCTAGAAGACAAAGACGGGGTCACAGAGACAAAAATGCTCGAACTGACCACCCAGCGTCAGACGTGGACATTCAAGAGTCAGGCCGTGCATGCTATTCCTTCGTTGCTACGGGACTTCTCTGCACCCGTTATCATCGATTACGATTACAGTGAGCAAGACCTATGCGTGCTGTCCGCTTTTGACACGAACCCATTCGCGCGCTGGGAAGCGGGACAAGAACTGGCGACTCGTCATCTACTGAAGTCTGCCGAGCATTGGCGTCGACACGAACAACCGCTTGCTGCCAGCCCCGCGATATTGGATGTATGGAAAACACTGGCGAGTGACCCAACGCTTGACGCTGGTTATCGTGCACGGGCGATGACGATGCCGAGTGAAAAGACCTTGCTTGAACGAATGGTAGTCATAGATCCACTGGCCGTGGTCACGGCCCGCGACCATTTGAGAAAAGAAATTGGTCAATCTCTTGCCGACGAATTGGACTGTATTTATGCGAATCATCAAACGCCCGGCACATACAGTCCTGATCCCTTGTCGGCGGGCAAACGTTCATTAAAAAATCTGGCGCTGAGTTATTTGATGTCTGGCGATGCAACCCATGGCGCCGCACTTGCCAAGCAGCAGTATGACAACGCCACGAACATGACTGACCGCCTGGGCGCCCTTAGCTGCCTCGTGCACGGATCGACCAACCAATATCAGGACGCGGCGCTTGAGGACTTCTATCGCAGGTGGCATCAGCAACCACTGGTGCTGGATAAATGGTTTTCAGTACAAGCGACTAACCCTGTCGCCACTGTCACGCATATCAACACACTGATGCAGCATCCTTCATTCACCCTCAAAAATCCCAACAGAGCACGATCAGTGATTTTTGCGTTCTGTTCACAAAATACAAAAGGATTTCACGCCTCCAGTGGTGCCGGGTACGCATTTTGGGCGGAGCAGGTACTTGCGCTCGATAAGATCAATCCAGAAATAGCCGCCAGACTGGCACGAGTCATGGATCTCTGGGGACGTTTTGCCACTGAACCGAGGACAGCCATGCTTGAAAAGCTTCAATATGTTGCTTCGCAACCGGGCCTATCTCGCAATACACTAGAGATCGTTAGCAAAGCAATCGCACTTTAAACTCCACGTATAAGACTCACTCCGATAGATCAAAATAGCCAATGAAACGCAAAACACTTACTCAGTACCTCGTCGAACAACAGCGTGCCGCGCAAGCGTTGGGGCCAGAAGTCAGGCTTTTAATCGAGATCGTTTCGCGCGCTTGCAAAACGATCAGCCATGCGGTGAGCAAAGGCGCGCTAGGTGGCGTGTTGGGCAGCCTGGAAACCGAAAACGTCCAAGGCGAAGTCCAAAAACGCCTGGATGTGATGTCAAACGAAGTTCTGCTCGAAGCTAACGAATGGGGTGGACACTTGGCCGCGATGGCGTCTGAAGAGATGGAAACCGTCCACCTTATCCCAAATCGCTATCCTAAAGGCGAGTTTTTGTTGCTGTTTGACCCATTGGATGGTTCGTCAAACATTGACGTCAATGTCACCATCGGAACCATTTTTTCCGTTCTCAGAGCACCGGCGGATGCATCGGGCAGAGAAGTGACCGAGCAAGATTTTTTACAAAAAGGGACGACGCAAGTCTGTGCTGGATATGCCGTCTACGGCCCGCAGACCATGCTGATTCTCACCATCGGACATGGAGTAGTCGGCTTTACGCTTGACCGTGAAATGGGTTCGTGGATTCTGACCCATGACAACATTACTATCCCGGAAGACACCAAAGAGTTCGCCATTAATATGTCGAATATGCGCCACTGGGCAGCGCCTGTAAGGCGCTACATTGATGAATGCCTGGCAGGTAAAACGGGGCCGCGCGGCAAAGATTTCAATATGCGATGGATCGCCTCGATGGTGACCGACGTGCATCGTTTGCTGATGCGCGGTGGGGTGTTCATGTATCCGTGGGATGCGCGCGAACCCGGAAAACCTGGCAAATTGCGGTTAATGTACGAAGCAAATCCGATGAGTATGCTGGTTGAGCAGGCTGGAGGCGCAGCGACCGACGGGCAGCAACGAATTTTGGACATTCAACCCACCTCATTGCATCAAAGAGTTGGCGTTGTGCTTGGTTCAAAAAATGAAGTTGAACGAGTCACTCAATATCATCATGGCGCTTGAGCATTGCCGCACTAAACGCCGATCACACGGGCACGCACAGCCGAAGTGACCGAAACCACCGCAGACTTTGCGTCTGCGGCGTTAAAAAAATACTCGGCAGTTCGCTTTAATTGCAGTAGTTAGTCAAGCGTAAAAACAGTAGCACCCGTTGTTTGTCTCGATGCGAGGGCTGCCTGAGCTTGGCCGGCTTGCTCAAGTTTGTAGCGCTGATCGATACGAACCTTGATTTTCTTGTTAAGCACCAGATCAAAGAGCTCATCAGCAGCCGCTTGCATTTTGGCTGCTGTGTTCACATGCGTGCCGAGTGTGGGACGGGTGACGAACAGCGAACCTTTCGCCGCCAGAATATTCAAATTCACGCCCTCGACTGAACCTGACGCGTTGCCATAACTCACCATTAATCCTCTGGGTTGCAGACAATCAAGCGAGGTCTCCCAAGTATCTTTACCGACGCCGTCATAAACGACAGGACATTTTTTTCCTTTGGTAAGCTCTGCAACACGCTCAACGACGTTTTCTTTTGAATAGTCGATCACCTGCCATGCCCCGTGGGCTTTAGCAAGCTCGGCCTTTTCTGGTGTCGACACGGTGCCGATCAGCTTAACCTTGAGCGCTTTGGCCCATTGGCAAGCGATCAAACCAACGCCACCTGCTGCAGCATGAAACAGAATCGATTCACCGCCTTGCAAGCGATACGTTTGCCGGAACAGATACTGCACCGTCAGCCCTTTGAGCATGATAGCTGCCGCTTGCTCAAAACTAATTTTGTCAGGGATCGCAACGACTTGGGCTTCGGGAACATTACGTACCTCGGCGTAGGCGCCCAAGGGGCTCTGACCGTAAGCCACTCGATCACCGACTTTGAAGCGCTTCGCTGCTTTACCGACAGCAATGACTTCGCCAGCGCCCTCAAACCCTAGCCCATGCGGCAAAGGTGCTTTGTACAAACCCGTGCGAAAGTAGACATCGATGAAGTTCAAACCTATTGCGTGCTGCTTGATGGTGATTTCATGATCCGCGGGCGCGGGCACCTCGATTTCGACAACTTGCAAGACTTCGGGACCACCGTTCTGATCAATACGGATTGCTTTAACGAGATTGCTCATGAATGCTCCTGACACATGAAAAAAAACAAAACTGTTCAGTCGACAAGTGTATATCGCCACAGGGTAAAATGAACACTTGACCAAAATTAGCGGATCAGTAAATAAAAATTATGGCAGGACACAGTAAGTGGGCGAACATCCAGCACCGCAAAGGCCGTCAAGATGCGAAACGCGGCAAGCTCTGGACCAAAATCATCCGTGAGATCACCGTAGCCGCGCGTGCTGGTGGTGCAGATCCGGACGCCAACCCTAGGCTCAGGATGGCTTGGGATAAGGCAATGGATGCCAACATGCCTAAAGATAATATC
Source organism: Jezberella sp. (assembly GCF_964834465.1). NCBI lineage: Bacteria > Pseudomonadati > Pseudomonadota > Betaproteobacteria > Burkholderiales > Alcaligenaceae > Jezberella > Jezberella sp. Next base: position 7,940 of record NZ_CBAZRM010000014.1, on the reverse strand, counting down.
CAGCGAGCCATCACACGAGGCGCTGGAGGGGCGGACGGTGCCAATTACGAAGAAATTCGTTATGAAGGCTATGGTATTACCGGCGTTGCCGTGGTGGTTGATTGCATGACGGACAATCGAGTGAGAACAGTTGCAGAAGTACGACATGCATTTTCTAAACATGGGGGCAACTTAGGTCAAGAGGGCTCAGTTGCATTTATGTTTAATCACTGTGGCCAATTCATTTTTGCGCCAGGTACCTCTGAAGATGCCATTATGGAAGTGGCGCTCGATGCAGGGGCTGACGACGTCACCACCGACGAGGAAGGCGTGGTTGAAGTGATTTGTCCCGCTTCCGCTTATGCCGTGGTCAAGGCCGCGCTTGTCGCAAAAGGCTTGCAACCTGAAATGTCGGATATCGTGATGAAACCTCAGACCGAAATCGAACTGTCAGGTGACGACGGCATAAAAATGCGAAAACTGCTCGATGCGCTTGAAAATCTCGATGATGTGCAAGAAGTCTACAGCAACGCACTCATTGACGAACAGGATTGATCAACATGAAATTGCTCGTCATCGGGTCAGGCGGACGTGAACACGCGCTAGCTTGGCGTTTATTGCAATCACCCCGTGTCAGTCACGTTTTTGTAGCGCCCGGCAATGGTGGCACGGCCAGCATGAAAGGCGCCTCGAACGTCGACCTTACTGACGCGAATGCCCTGGCAGAGTTCGTCAAGGACAAGAACATTAGTTTTACGGTGGTGGGCCCAGAGGCGCCGCTGGCCAAAGGCATCGTCGATGTTTTTCGAAGTCAACAGCTCAAGATATTTGGTCCGACGAAAGCAGCCGCTCAATTAGAGAGCTCTAAAGATTTCGCAAAAGAATTTTTAGTTCGCCACCAAATTGCGACAGCTGTCCATCAAACCTTTACTGATCCGGTCTCTGCACATCATTACGTTGATAAGCAAGGGGCGCCGATTGTGATCAAGGCGGATGGGTTGGCGGCCGGCAAAGGCGTCGTAGTCGCCACATCAACGACTCAAGCCCATGAGGCCATCGACGCCATGCTGGGAGACGGCTCTCTCGGTGCAGCGGGTGCACGCGTCGTTATCGAAGAATGTCTGCTTGGCGAAGAGGCTAGTTTTATCGTTCTTTGCGACGGCAAGCATATCTTGCCGCTCGCCACCAGTCAGGACCACAAACGTTTAGGCGACGGTGATCAAGGCCCAAACACGGGTGGGATGGGTGCCTATTCACCGGCGCCAATTGTGACTGCAGTCGTGCACGAGCGAATCATGCGGGAGGTCATCGAACCTACCATTCAAGGGATGGCTGCCGACGGTATTGAATTCACCGGGTTCCTATACGCAGGCTTGATGATCGGTGACGGTAACGACCATACCCGCCCAATCAAAGTGCTTGAATTCAATTGCCGAATGGGAGACCCGGAGACGCAGCCCATTATGCTTCGAATCAAAAGTGATTTATCTGAAGTCTTTGAGCACGCCATCGCAGGCACCCTGAATCAAGCGACGATTGATTGGGATCCGCGGACCGCGCTTGGCGTTGTGATGGCTAGCGCCAATTACCCCAACACGCCACGCTTAGGGGACCTCATCACTGGTATACCGAGCGATGAAGACAATTGCATCGTGTTTCATGCGGGCACCACGCTAAGCGAGGGGAATTTAACCACCTCGGGTGGACGCGTGTTATGCGTCACCGCCTTGGATGATAATGTCCGGGCGACACGGTCGCGTGCCTATCAGGCCCTGAATGCCATCGCGTTCGCTGGTGCACAATATCGACGCGACATCGGGTGGCGAGCCCTGGAGAACAATTAATTGACGGTCAATTCGATGATCAACATCGACCTCGTGAAAGACTACCTGCTCAGTCTTCAGCAAAACATCGTCGTCGAACTTGAGAAGGCGGGTGCTGAACGCTTCAGAAGCGACCGTTGGGTGAGAGATGAAGGTGGTGGCGGTGTATCAAGACTCATCGAAGGCGGTGAACTATTTGAGCGAGCCGGTGTGTTGTTTAGTCATGTCAAGGGCAAAACACTCCCCCCCTCAGCCAGTGCCCATCGCCCCGAATTAAGCGGACGCCCTTGGGAGGCAATGGGTGTCTCGATGGTGTTGCATCCGCGAAATCCCTTTATCCCGACAACCCACATGAACGTGCGCCTATTTGTGGCTAAAAGCGATAACGTCCCTGATCAAAGTGATATCTTTTGGTTTGGAGGCGGGATGGATTTAACGCCTTACTATGCGTTTGAGGACGATGCCAAACATTTTCACCAAATGTGTCATGATGCCTTGGCTCCCTACGGAGAAGCGCTCTACCCTCGCTACAAGAAATGGTGCGACGAATACTTTTTTCTCAAACATCGCCAAGAGACCCGAGGCATCGGCGGCATTTTCTTTGACGACTTAAATGAACTAGGATTTGACCAGTCGTTTTCCTTAATACAATCTGTCGGTAATGCACTGATACCGGCATACATGCCGATTGTCGAAAAACGGCGTGTACTTCCCTATTCTGTGCGAGAGCGTGATTTTCAAGCCTATCGCCGAGGCCGATACGTCGAGTTCAATCTGGTGTTCGACCGAGGAACGTTATTTGGCTTGCAATCGGGTGGGCGTACAGAATCGATCTTACTCTCGATGCCACCCAACGCCAGCTGGAAATACGATTGGCACGCCGCACCGGACAGCAGAGAAGCCGCTTTGAATGCGTTTCTAACCCCGCGCGATTGGCTATGACCCGAATTGGTCTATTTGGGGGTAGCTTCGATCCCGTGCACAGTGCTCATTTGGCGTTGGCACGCACCGCACTGGCGACGTTGTCACTACACCAGGTGCAACTCATTCCGGCCGGTCAACCTTGGCAAAGAGCACCGCTCGGGGCTTCTCCCTCGCAAAGAATGGCGATGCTCGAGCTAGCGGTTGGTCAAACGCCTGGTTTGGTGATCAACCCGATTGAAATTAACAGAAATGGCCCAACGTATACAATCGAGACACTTGACGCACTTCCGGCAGGGCCAGATTATTTTTGGTTGTTAGGTGCCGATCAACTTGTTAATTTTTGCACTTGGCGCCATTGGCAAGAAATCATCGAGCGAGTCACGCTCGTGGTCGCGCAGCGGCCAGGGGCTGATCTCATCGCGCCTGACGAGTTGGCTCGATTATTAGCGCTAAAAAACAAACACTTGCTTGAACTCAGTTTCGACCCGATGGATGTGTCGGCCAACGGTATCAGACAACGGATTGCCCGCGGCCAATCTACTAGCGGACTTATTACTGCCCCAGTGGCCAATTACATTGCTCTCCACGGTTTATACAAACAACTGCCTACCTAACTGGACAACACGCCACTACATGGATATTACAAAACAACAACGCTTAGTCGTAGACGCACTGGAGGATGTCAAAGCCCAGGACATTCATGTCTACAACACGATGCACATGACCAGTCTCTTTGATCGAGTCATCATTGCATCGGCGACGTCTAACCGCCAAACACGCGCACTTGCATCAAGCGTTGCTGAAAAAGTAAAAAGTGCCGGCCTTCAAGTCATCGCCATTGAGGGTGAAGAGACTGGTGAGTGGGTGCTTGTCGACGTTGGCGATATTGTCGTGCACATCATGCAACCCGCCATCCGTGCTTATTACAACCTAGAAGAAGTATGGGGGGGCAAACCCGTTCGGATGAAACTCTTACCCGAATCTAATCGAGGCGTGATGGCCTACGCAGACGACGAAGATAATGAGCCGAATATGATCCCAGAGCTTCCAACGGGTCGTCGCGCAGCTAGCCGAGTCAGCAAACCGCAGACCCGTTGATATTGGGCTAGGTTGAGTTGGCATGAAAATACTCATCATCGCCGTGGGTAACCGCATGCCCGATTGGGTAGAAGTGGCTTGGGCCGATTACATCAAAAGGCTTCCCGCCGATTGGTCAGTCACCCTTAAAGAGATTAAACCCGAAGCGAGAACCTCTGGCAAAACGGCCGGTCAGTTAATGCTTGCTGAGGCAAAGCGCATTCAAGCCTGTTTATTACCGGATACCGTCAACATTGCCTTAGATGAGCATGGCAAAGACTTATCGACGACCGGTTTTGCAGCGCAATTGGGCAAATGGCATGATGACGGGCAGGCGATCACCCTGATCATCGGCGGACCGGACGGCTTAGACCCCCATCTCAAATCGATTTGCCAACAGCAAATACGGCTGTCGTCGCTAACCATGCCTCACCCGATGGTCAGAGTAATGCTGATTGAACAAATCTACAGGGCCTGGTCGATTTTAACTAACCACCCCTATCACCGCGTCTGATCACCATGCTCTACCCAAACATATACTTAGCCTCTGCGAGCCCAAGGAGACATGAGTTATTGAATCAGATCGGTGTGCCTCACGAAGTATTGAAGGTACCCCCACCGCCGGGTGAAGATGAACCTGTCTTTCCTAATGAAACGCCAGTCCACTATGTGCAACGCACAGCGCTAAGCAAAGCTCAACTCGCAGCCTCATGGTTGAAAGAACAGGTGTTCGAACGACAAATGGCTGACAAACCGATTTTGACAGCGGACACCACCGTTGCGCTTGACGCCGAAATTCTCGGTAAACCAACAGACATTCAGGACGCGTTTCGTATTCTATCGAAGCTATCTGGTAAAACGCATCAAGTCTATACCTCGGTTGTATTGATCAGAGAGACAAAGATACGCAGTGTCCTTTCGACCTCTACGGTCACATTTGCTGCGATGACTCAGGAACAGATCGAGCACTACATACAAACGGGCGAACCGTTCGGTAAGGCGGGTGCTTACGGCATTCAAGGACGGGCAGCCTCTTTCATCACCCAATTGACTGGCAGCTATAGCGGCGTCGTCGGTTTGCCTCTGTTTGAAACAGCCCTTCTGTTGTCGGCACAGCACTGAAAAATAGCTTAAAAAGTATTTGCGTAACCAATTGAAATAAATGGTCGTGCAAGGTATCACCTAGGCACTAAAAGCTGGGACATACTAGGCTGGAGACGGTCTACACTCTGTTCCGTTGAATTTCGTAGCGACTACATGCCTAGTATTTTTACAGACAAGCATATTTTTATCACGGGCGTCTGCGGCACAATTGGCCAAGAGCTCATCAAGCAACTGATCCCCCAGAAGCCAGCGTCCATCCGCGGCATTGATCAGGATGAAAGCGGTGTTGCCACTCTATTCGAAAAGTATCGCAAGATGGATCACGTCGATATCATCCTTGGTGATATACGGGATAGAGAAAAAATGCTCTATCAATTTAGAGGAATGCAGCATATCTTTCATACGGCGGCTTTAAAACATGTTTTATTATCTGAACGCTCTCCACGAGATGCTGTCAGTACCAACATTATGGGGTTGCAAAACGTCATTGAAGCCGCGGTCAATAGCAGGAGCGTTGAGCGGTTTTTGTTCACATCATCTGACAAGGCCGTCAACCCAACAAACGTAATGGGGACGACCAAGCTGCTGGGCGAACGATTAGTAACGGCGATCAGCTCGCACAAACACGTCAACGGCCCCGTCTTCTCGTCAGTCAGGTTTGGCAACGTGCTGGGATCACACGGATCGGTTGTCCCGATATTCAAGGCACAAATTGCCGCCGGTGGGCCAGTCACGCTGACCGACAGTCAGATGACCCGATTTGTCATGACGCCGGCCGAGTCAATTCACTTAATGATGAACGCGATGAAAGCGGCTCAAGGTGGTGAAGTTTTTGTCACCAAAATGCCTATCATTACTATCCAGGATTTGGCACAGGTGATGATCGAAGAGCTTGCACCAATTTATGGCCACGATCCAAAGAAAATCAAAATCAAAAACATCGGTGCACAAGCGGGTGAAAAGCTTTATGAAGAACTGTTAAGTAGCGACGAAACGCGACGCTCTATCGAATTAAAGAAATACTATGTCATCAAGCCGGCCTTCACTTCCGTCTATCAAAATATTAGTTATCAATATGCTGGTGCCTTGAATACCTCGGTTGAGCATCCTTATAGCTCCAATCTTGGTAGACCGTTAACGAAAGAAGAGTTACGGTTGTATCTCATCAAAAATCGGATTCTATGAATGTATTGATCCTAGGGGGTGACGGTTATCTAGGATGGCCAACCGCTATGCGTTTCGCTAGCAAAAGACATCGTGTCACCGTGGTTGATAACTACTTAAGACGAACGCTGGCTAGGCAAACACAGTCTGAAGCACTGATTGAAACCCCAGATCTTATTGAGCGCGCACGGATATTCAGAGCCTTAAGTCAACAGAATATTGACGTTCAGATACAAGATTGCACAGATGCCACGGCACTTGGCACAATCGTTGAACGAACGAAACCTGACGTACTGATTCACTATGCAGAGCAGCCCTCAGCGCCCTACTCTATGCGGGGTTTCACCGAAGCTAAAACGACATTTGATAACAATCTTCAGACAACTTTCAATGTCATTTGGTCCGTCATTCAGCACGCCCCAGCGTGTCACATTATCAAGCTCGGTACGATGGGTGAATACGGTACCCCAAACATAGATATCGAAGAAGGTTGGATCGATATTGAGCACAAGGGAAGGACTGACAAGTTTCTGTTCCCTAGGCAGGCAGGGTCGCTCTACCATACGACAAAAATTCTGGATACTGACTTACTTTGGTTCTATGTCAGATCCTATGGTCTGCGAGTAACTGATCTAATGCAAGGCCCCGTTTACGGCCTGCTGACCGATGAAAGCCAACAAGATCCGCGGTTACTGCCGAATTTTCATTATGACGACATCTTTGGTACTGTATTAAACCGATTTTTGGTTCAAGCCGTCGCGGGCATCCCTTTGACAGTGTATGGCTCGGGCGGACAAACCCGAGGGTACATTAATATTAAAGATACCCTGCAATGCCTCGAACTTGCTGCGAGCCAACCCATTGAATCTGGTCAATTGAGAATACTTAATCAGTTCACTGAGCTATTCTCTGTCAACGAACTTGCCAAAAAGGTCGTGCTTGCAGCAAAGCAAATGGGGCTGAAGGTCGAAATCAACGCCATCACCAACCCTAGAAACGAATTAGAAAGTCATTACTACAACGCTTCCCATCAAGGTCTGACCGATATGGGTTTGGTGCCTCATTTGTTAACGACAGAGGTCATTACAGATATGTTGAAGGTGATCGAGTCGTACAAAGACAGTATCGACACACATAAAGTAATGCCGCGAGTCAGCTGGCGCTCATTGAACAAAGATTGATCTTTTCGATGCGAGCGCAGGGTGATCAGCGTTTACCTGTTTGCTTTGCCCAAAGACAAACCCCCGCCTGCTTTTGGCAGACGGGGGTTTGAGGGGTAAGAGCTTGACGATGACCTACTTTCACAGACGTACGTCCACTATCATCGGCGCTAAGGTGTTTCACGGTCCTGTTCGGGATGGGAAGGGGTGGGACCACCTCGCTATGGTCGTCAAGCGTAGCTTGTTGAGAGGTTGACGCTCGCCAGACGCGGCCCACTTGAGGGGCTCGGGCGTGTGGTGATGATCAACATCTCCAATCTGGGAAGAAGCAAAACGGTGTGTTTGTTTGGTGTGTGTGTCTAGACTGTCGTTAGACTGTCTTTGATAACGTCGCTGGTTGTAATCAACGACTGCATAATTTCTTTCATACTGCTTTGCGTGTGAATCCATATCTCAGGATTCGAACGACACTTGAACGCTTCAATCTGTCACGCTTGTTTTGCATCTTGCGATGCGCCGCATGCGAGTCAGTCTCAGCACCATAACCTGTAGGGTTATAGGATCAAGCCTTACGGGCAATTAGTATCGGTTAGCTTAATCCATTACTGGACTTCCACACCCGACCTATCAACGTGGTAGTCTTCCACGACCCTTCAGGGGGGTTGAACCCCCAGGGAAATCTCATCTCAAGGCGAGTTTCCCGCTTAGA
>NZ_CBAZRM010000013.1:0-116912 GCF_964834465.1 Jezberella sp. | reverse complement strand
GGATATTGTTCGGCAACCCATACTCTTTGAACAGTCTCTCGAAGACGCCAAAGGCATCTGCTTCTCGCGTACTCTCGAGGCCCTCACAACAGATTAAAAAGCGAGAGGCATAGTCCGTCACGGTTAAGGGGTAACAATAATTTTTGTTACCCAACATGAACTCACCCTTGTAGTCTGTACACCAGAGTGTGTTGGGCACGTGGGTATCCGATAATGGAGTGCCTTCCAAACGAGTTCGTCTGCGCCGCTTCTTTGTCACCAAGCCGTTACGATCGAGCACGGCGTGAACGGTGCTCTTGGCGGGCAAGGCGACATCTGGATAATGCGTATGAATCCGCTCTCGGATCTTTGGCGCACCCCAAGTCGGAAACTCTTTCTTGACCTGCACAATGAGTTTTTCAATCTGAAAGGGCAGCCGGTTCGCCTGTCGAAAGGGTTTTCGACTGCGGTCGGTAAAGGCCTTCATTCCAGACTCTTTGTACCGATCGACGATTTTGTGCCCTGTTACCCGAGAAATACCAAACTCTCGGCACAGAGCAGAAATCGACTCCCCATCCAGAAATCTAGACACAAATCTTAGTTTTTCGTCCATTTTCGTACTTTCCGTCCAAGGCATAGTGGTCCCCTCCTATGCCAAAACTGTAAAGTATGTGTCCGGTATAAAACGTAAACTGTGTGTCGGGCACTACACTAAACCACCTTCGGTGGTTTTTTCATTTAGGCAAATTTTGTTTGAATATGAAGTTCCAGATGTAATTTGCCGCTTCATCAAAAGACCCTTCATACATATGGTGGCCACTGGTGGATGGATCTCCCCCAGATTCACCTCCATGAACGGCTGAGAATTGTGTGGGACCTCCATTAAAAGTCTTAATCTTTTTATATAGGTTTTCAGCGTTTGAATATGAGGTCCATCTTCCATTCGCATCATCTTCGTGATGTAAAACTAAAACTGGAATATTAAGTGGACCATCGACGCTCGTTTCGTTGCGACTGCCGCTGAAAATAATGCCTGCTAAAAGCTTTTGATTGTTGGGCGATTGATTTAAAAACTCTGCTTCGCTAATGGCTCCATTACTATGGCCAATAAGATAAAGTGGCTTATTGGTTTTCTCTTTGTAGAATTGAATTACGTTGAGTATACGAGACAGGTGGTCTTTTGAGTACCTAGGGGCAATATTTCCACCACGCATACCAAGAGAGTATGGGCTATCTACAAATACAAAATCCAGACCAGAGCTTTTCTGGCTCGCATCATAGAGCTTAGATAATACCCAAGATGGTTTTGCTGGATTTTTCGCGGCAATATTAAAGCTTCCATCACCGCCAGGCATGAAAATTAGTACTGCTTTCGAATTTAGGCTAGACCAATAGGCAGTTGTAGTTTCAGGATCAGACCCTGGAACTTGAATAATTTCAGCTATCGATAGGCCGGAAATGAGCATCGTTACAATGGTGATAACCAGTTTTTTCATAATTAATTTCCTTCGCAAGGCTGGGGCTTAGCATAAAGCAGTCTTGTGTCGGTGGTTCGATTCCGCCCCGGGCCACCATCTGATTTCCTAAAAAACCTGGCTCTACCCCATTAACGGGGGATGAGCAGTATTCGGCTCTACCCCATTAACGGGGGATTGCATTTCTGGGCTTGTTTTACTCAGTTTTATACCGAGCACATTGTTTACAGGTTGGCGACGTCCTTTTGAACGGACAAAACCTGAAACGTCTAGTTACGGGACGGTTAAATCATAAGTGTCGTGTTACACGACAGTTCGAAAGGTGGGCCAGTATGTAATTGACGGACTTTATTTTCGAGCAGGAATCGTCATTGCGGCTACACCTATGACCACACAGCCAAGACCCATCCATATTGTTGGTGACAAAGACTCACCTAGAAAAATAGCCCCAATTGCTACACCGATAGGCACACGAAGATACGCTTGCGATGTCGTACCGACCGAACCAAGAGTCTGGACTAGTCGAAAATAGATCACAAACGCAATCGCGGTGGAAAATACGGACAACATCAATAAGGCGGCTGTCGAATTAAAAGACGGCTGTAACGCCCATGGTCGATCAAAAATCAAACTGATCGGTATAAGTACTATTGCACCGGCAATTAAGGAACCAGCAGCAGGGACTAAAGGCGATAAGCCTTGAAATGAACGGCCGTATATGGCAGCACCCGCATAGCAAATAGTCGCAGCAACAATCGCCAGCTGCGGAAGCACTTGGTCTCCAAGGCCGTTAAGTGCACTAAATCCGATGATCAGACATATTCCCAATAGCCCTGCCATGACGCCGACTAGTTTTCTAGTCGTTACGGCCTCGTGTTTTGTTAAAAACCATGTGACAAAAAAAACAAAGACCGGAGCAGTTGAGTTCAAAATTGTCGCTACGCCGGCTTCAACGTATTGCTCAGCCCAAGCAATCAAGGTGAATGGGATCACACTATTCAAAGAAGCCTGTACGAATAGTCGCTTCCATACAGCCCAGCTACGAGGCATAGCTACACCAGATACTGACATCCACCCAATTAATAGTAAGCCTGCAATCAACGTCCTTGCCGCGATAAGTGTTACAGGAGGAATAGTCTCAACACCTACGCGGATAAAAGTATAAGAGGCACCCCAAAGTGTTGAAAGCAGTATAAGCAAGAAGATATCAACTGCTTTACTAGTAGCCAGCGCCGTTTGTTTAGTTGTTTGCATAGCGGCAACCTTGATTTATTAAAGTTGCCATAATATTCTTTGTATCGCAATAATGCTTCGATCACGGTCAAACCATGGATAGCAAAGTATTAAACGTCGATATTTCTATCGTAGCGGCAGCAATAGCTGATCCAACTCGGTCGCGAATGCTCTGCTGCTTAATGGATGGCCGTGCTAGAACCAGCACAGAGTTGGCGTTGATTGGAGAAGTTACCCCATCCACGGCAAGTTCTCATATTACAAAACTAAAAGCACGTAGTTTAGTAACAGAGGTAATTCAAGGGCGACATCGATATTTTCAACTCGCGGATGAACAAGTCGCCCACGCGCTAGAAGCATTAATGGTTATAAGTGAAAGTTCGCTCAGGAAATATGAGCCAAACACACCTAAATCACTTCGAGCGGCAAGAACTTGCTACGACCACATGGCTGGTACTTTCGCAGTTGAATTGCATGATCGGCTAATTGACCTCGACTGGATAACAAAAACTTCGAAGAAAAAATCAAATTATCAACTAACTGATTTCGGAGTGGTTTCGCTTAACGCTTTGGGCGTTGAAACGTCACTACCGCCAGCGTCCCGCAGAGCTTTGGTATGCGCCTGTCTTGATTGGAGCGAAAGGCGTTTCCACTTAGGCGGAACAATTGGGGCTACCTTGTTAACATTTTTCTTGAATAACAAGTGGGTTACTAAAGACCTGAATAGCCGAAGCCTTAGTATTACGAAGCGCGGCTATGCTGGATTGGAGTCTTATTTCGGTATATCGAGCAATCAATCACCAAGATCCTAGCTGACCACCTGGGGGTGCGATGGCTTGTACTAAAAATCCACCTTCTGTATACTTGTACAACTTACAAGACAACTTCGAGTCAATCATGCGGGTTATTAATTTTTCTGATGCCAGAAACCAATTCAAGCAAGTTATTGATCAAGTCGTGGCAGATTGCGACGTGGCCATTATCTCTCGCAGGGATGCCGAGGACGCAGTTGTCATGTCGTTGGATACCTACAACAGCATGATGGAAACATTCCATTTAATGAAATCTCCTGCGAACGTAAAACATCTGGAGAAATCATTGGCGCAGTACCGTAAGGGGCAAGTCAAGCCAAAGGCTTTGGTAGATGCTAAGTAAGCTCGTGTGGACTAATGCCGCATGGTCTGACTATGTTTATTGGCAAGGGCAGGACAAGAAAACGCTCAAACGCATCAATCTATTGGTCAAAGAAACTATGCGATCGCCAGAAGATGGAATTGGTAAACCCGAAGCACTTAAAGAGAATCTATCTGGTTTATGGTCTAGACGCATAGACGATGTCAATCGCTTAGTCTATGCGATTGAAAAAGACCAGTTAGTCATTATTGCTTGTCGCTATCACTATGAGTAAACCCTGAACGATTTGGATCGAACATCCTCAAGCCCTGGTCGATTCCGCCTCGGGCCACCATCTGATTACTTAAAAACCCTAGCGTTCGCGCTCACCCAGTGATAAAAGACGATAGTTACGTTGGCAAGAAGCGTCGGGGTGATAAAAAGAAGAACAATATATTTGTTTGGGAAACGATGGGAAGTATATAAATGTCAATTATCAAAAGCACAAGCCAACTGCGTGCCATCTACAAAGCACTCTTAGCAGGCTTGAAAAGCTCAACCGACAAAGCCAGCGAGGCTCAGCGTTGAGCGTTCAGGGGCAGGTGCCCAGCAGCATTCACGACCCACTCCCGCCAGCTTTTCACAAGCTGGCGATCTCGAATTTATTGGCTCAATCTGCAGAGCAGTTGACCTTGGCTGCTGTGCCCATTGTGGCTGTGCTCATGCTTCAGGCTGGTCCCGGACAAATTGGTGTGCTTGCCGCAGTCCAGTCATTGCCTTTTTTGCTGTTCTCCATGCCATTGGGTTTGTTGGCCGATAGCATGTCGCGCAGAAAGCTCATGCTCCTTTCCGAAATACTTCGGGTGCTTGCCTTGATGGTCTTAATTGCTGGCCTGCTGCTTGATCAAATCAGCTTGCCCTTGTTAGCGGCTGTCGGATTTTTTGCGGCTGTGGGAACGGTTGGCTTCAGTGTCAGTGCACCTTCTTTGGTGCCCGCACTGGTCAATAGAGAAAATTTGGCCAAAGCCAATGGCCGCTTGGAGCTGGCAAGGAGTATGGCATTTGCGGGTGGCCCAGCCTTGGCGGGGGCCCTCATCGCCTGGATGGGCGCTTCGACGTCCTTCGTTTTGTCTTTCATGCTCTCTTTGGCTGCCGTAGGTTTTTTAAATCAAATCAAAGAGCCGGCCAGACAAGCAGCACCAGACAGACATCCTTGGCTAGAGCTCAAAGACGGGGCCCATTTTGTTTGGACCCATGAACTTTTACGACCCATTTTGTTCACTTCTGTGGCGTGGAATATCTCTTGGTTTGTGTTGCAAGCCATCTATGTTCCATATGCCATTCGCACCTTGGGCATGAGTTCGAGTGCGGTTGGCCTCACACTAGCGTGTTATGGCGCTGGCATGATTTTCGGATCACTCATGGCATCCAAAATTGTGGCTCGCATTGCATTTGGCAATGCCATATTGCTGGGGCCATTTTTCTCGGTTTTGGCAGCGGCTGTCATGGCGGCTACTCATTTTTGGCCAACGTCCGCAGTGGCTGGCTTGTCATATTTTCTTTTCGGATTCGGCCCAATCATCTGGACCATCACTTCCACCACACTCCGCCAGAGTGTCACCCCCAACACCTTGATGGGGCGAGTCACCGCCATCAACATCGTGGCGGGTACGGGCGCTCGCCCGATAGGCGCTTTGCTGGGTGGCTTAGTAGGCGAGACTTTTTCAGATTTAGCCAGCTTGCTGGTGGTCGTCGCAGGCTTTTCTGTTCAGGCAATTATCATCAGCCTTTCTAGAGTCAGGTCCCTTCAATCCTTAAGTGAACTACGAGAAAGATCAAACTAAATTTGACATGACGCAAACTCTCGCCAGGCTCGTTCAAGAAATCCGCTCTTGTACCTTGTGTACCGAGCATTTACCGCTGGGCCCAAGACCCATTATTCAGGTCAGTAGCGCGGCCAACATCCTCATCGTGGGTCAGGCGCCTGGTAGCCGAGTTCATGAAACAGGAATCCCATTCAATGATCCAAGTGGTGACCGTCTTAGGGAGTGGATGGGCATTGATAAGGAAGTCTTTTATGACGATAGCAGGATTGCTTTGATGCCAATGGGCTTTTGTTTTCCTGGGACAGGTAAATCAGGCGACCTACCTCCAAGACCAGAATGTGCTGCTACATGGCGAGTCAAACTGTTGGAGCGACTACCCAATATCAAGCTAACCATTGTTGTTGGTCAATACGCTCAAGCATGGCATTTAGACAAAAGCAATAAAGCGAATTTGACTGAAACAGTCGTGGCGTGGAAGAGCTATTGGCCTAAGGCAATTCCTTTGCCACATCCAAGCCCCAGAAACAATATTTGGCTAAAGAAAAATCCTTGGTTTGAGGTAGAGGTTTTACCTTCGCTCAGAAGGAAGGTGAAAGCGCTATTGAAATAGGCTCAGGCATCCTCGGCGCTGGCCGACTCTGCCTCGGGCTGCCCGATGACTTTCTATTCTGAATAGATTCCTTTTTATTCGAGTTCAATATGGCGATCTTTTGCTACCTTGGTCCAGCGCGCAATGTCCTCTTTAATATAGGCATCAAATTGTTGTGGTGTCATGGGCATGAGCGTCATGGCTTCACTTGACATTTTTTCTGCGAACTCTGGGCTGGAGAGTACGTTATTTAACGCTGCATTCAACTTAATGACGATTGGCTCTGGAATGTTAGCAGGGCCTGCAATGCCATACCATTGCTGTCCATCAAAGCCTGAGAAGCCTAATTCTTGGAACGTTGGGATGCTAGGTTCTGCAGGGCTGCGCTGCTGACCTGTGACGGCCAACGCACGAACCCGATCTGACTTGAGATAAGGAATCGCAGCAAACAAAGTGGGGAGCATGGCATTGGTTTGTCCACCAATCAAATCAGTGAAGGCTGGTGCAATACCGCGATAGGGCACATGAACCATCAAGACATCAGCAGCCATCTTAAATTGTTCCATCCCAAGATGCGTGAGTGTGCCGGGACCTGAACTGCCGTAGCTCAGCTTGTCTGGATTTTTTTTGGCATAGGCAACGAACTCAGCCAAATTTTTCGCAGGCACTTGGGCATTTGCAATCAATACATTGGGTGTGGCACCAATCATACCGATGGGTGTGAAATCTTTCGACGCGTCATAGTTAAGTTTACGAACTGCAGGATTGGTTCCGTGGGTGCCTACATAGGCAATCATGAGTGTGTAGCCATCTGGGCTTGCTTTTGCAGTTGTCATAGAAGCAATTGCACCACCGGCACCGGATAAGTTTTCCACAATGACGCTTTGGCCAAGGTTCTTAGAGAGGCGTTCCGCGACTGCTCGAGCGATATTATCGAGCCCACCCCCCGCAGCGACAGGCGCTATGAGCCTGATCGGTCTTACTGGGTAAGTATTGGCAGTTTGAGCATAACCGCTTAGGCTCATCGTCAAGCTAAACATAGCGACGAATGCTGACAAAAAAATCGGCATTGACTTGTTAATCGATGTACACATATCTTAGATCCAAACCATGATGATGTATTTACGTTGTCAATCTTCAAATGCTTTGGGGAAAAACTGTTAACTTTTTAATGCAGAGATGAGTTCACAGTAGAAAAACAGGACAAAATGACAAAGCTATGTATGACGATGACAGTGTTGGGAAGATAGTACCGCCGAATGACACGATGAAAACAAGCGAGATACCTTCATGGCTTCAAGCCGCTCGTGATGCTTGGCAGTGGCGTGGTTCAGGTAGGCCTGATTTTGCGCAATTACCTAAACGAGGCCAAGTGTCGGTTTGGGATTTTCCACGCCCCCTCCCGGGATCTGAACTTTTAAAAACCAGTCAAACCTCAGCCAGGTGGATTTTATGGTGGCGGGATTACACCAGCGCGGGTTGGCCCGTTTAAAGGGGGCACCGGAAGCGCCGGGTGGTAACGACAACATATTTTGTGATCAGCGTTTCAAAAGCTCATCAGTCGCTATATGATGCCAACATGAAAACCATATTACTTCGATTGCTTTGGGTCTCAATCGGCGCTGGTGTCGCCATTACGTTAACCCTGCTTGCAACCAAAGCAACCACGCCACTGTTACTCGCCTCGCTTGGTGGCACAACATTATTTTTGTTTGGTTTATCGACGACACCCGCAGCTCAGCCACGAGCCGTTTTTGGTGGACATCTATTGAGCAGCTTGATTGGTGTCGTTTGCGTTCAAACGTTGGGTGACGCGACATGGGTATCGGTCGTGGCCGTCGTGATGACGATTAGCGTCTTACTCGTCACACGTACCGTGCATCCCCCGGCAGGCGCCAACCCTTTGATCATGATTCAAGCACATGCCAACTTTAGCCATATAGGACTCACGGTGCTAGTGGGGATAAGTATTATTTCTGCCGTCGCTTGGCTCTGGAGCCGCCTCGGCGTTGGCACTAAGAAATATCCGGTGTCATGGGATCAACCCTCTCCCCCCACGTTGAACTGGGGTATTTGGGGTGACTAGGATCACATGAGAAAGCTCACTGCCAACTGTGATAGTGGCTACTATCGCCAGACCTTGGTGACTCAAGATGAGCACTCTTGATTCAAGGCAGCCCCCCCGCCTGCAGCTGTCATACCATCCTCCCTACCATGTTCAGTCTGTCCTTCATTTCTTTGCAGTTCGTGCCGTACCCGGATTAGAGTGCGTAACGACCGAACCAGATGGGTCGGCAGCGTTTGCACGCGTTTTTCAAATTCAAGTTCAAGGTCATCGCCATGTCGGATGGGTTCATCTTCAATTTGAAGAGAACGCTGACTGTGTCAGCGTAGGCTTGAGCGACACCCTGTTGTCTGTCGCGCCAGCGGTGCTACAACAAACTTGCTGGGCGTTAGATTTGGACGCCGATTGCAAAGCGATTGACGCGGCGCTCAAGGTTGATTTTCCGCATTGCCTAGGTTGGCGGGTACCTGGTGCATGGGATGGTTTTGAGACAGCGGTACGCGCTGTATTGGGTCAACAAATCACCGTTACGGCAGCAAGAACGCTGACCAAGCGGCTGGTTCACACCTTTGGTGTGCCCGTCTCGACACCATGGCCTGAGCTGACGCATGCATTTCCCACACCCCAAGTTCTCTTACAAGTGACTGAGGATGAATTGGGTCAACTAGGGATAATTAAACAACGACAAAAGGCCATTCACGCACTGGCCCATGCGGTGCTTCACGAGGGACTCGTGTTGAATCCAGGGCCGCAGACATCAAGGACTGTCGAGGCACTGATGCAATTGCCGGGCATTGGGGATTGGACGGCACAGTACATCGCCATGCGCTGTCTGCGCTGGCCCGATGCATTTCCAGCGGGAGACGTTGCGATTCAAAATTGCCTGGATGTGCGGGGTCACAAAAAACCGGCGCTCGAAGCCGTATCGCTTGCAAAAAAGTGGCAACCTTGGCGCAGTTATGCCGTTATCCGACTTTGGCACGGGGGATTCTAATGTCGTTTCAGTATAAATATATAGACTCGCCCCTTGGTGAGATTCTCATCGCAGCCAGTGATGAAGGGATCAAAGGTTGATAGCCTTGGTCGGAAACGGTGACTGATCAGTGGTTGCAGGGAACACTCACTTACACGACTTCACGGGGCATCCCAGCCACGAAACCAATAGACCGGTTGGTTGTTCATATTTTCAATCACCAAACGCACCATCGCGGGCAAGCGCACTGCTTGCTCACGCATTTTGGGGTCACCCCAGAGGACACTGATTTCCTGGTCATGCCAAACTTCCCCCACTAACGCCGATTTTCAAACTCAGTAAAAGCCATACTACTGGCTCGTCCGCTTTTTACTTTTTGCTAACATCTGAGGCATCGGCAGAATCATGACCCTTACTATATTTACACTCTCAACCTGTGAGCACTAAATGCTATTAGTTACTTCTTTGATCAGCGCCGCCTTAACTATCATTTACATCAAGCTTTCTTTTGCCGTCATTGGACTTAGACGGAAAAATAAAGTGAGCCTTGGTAGCGGTGGCCACGTCGATCTTGAAAGAGCGATTCGTGCCCACGGCAACTTCGCCGAGTATGTGCCACTAGCGATTATCTTGATTGGCTGTCTCGAATTGAATGGGGCGCCGTGGTGGTTGGTGGGGATTGCAGGCTTAGCATTGATTGCTGGTCGTTTGCTACATGCTGCGGGCATTAGCGTCGCGCCTCCCGATTTTAGTCAGCGGGTGTTGGGCATGAAATTTACTTTCTACACCCTGATCGCTCTCGTGATTGCGAATATCGGTTGGGCTTTATATAAACTCGTGCTGTAATTTATCCATCAACGTCAGGTGAGTTTCATCACTGGAGATACTCATGCTAGAACTGCGCCCGAATTGTGGCGGAGAGCTGGTTGCCCGCCCTCGTCGACCAGCAGACAAGGTTGTTAAATACCCCGCATCCACCCATCGTGTGTTTAAGGGTTGGTCGTATCAGTCAGGATGCCTGTCACCGAACTGACGTTGCAACTTTTCGATAAACAAGGTTTGCCCTTGATTAACTTGTTGCGACCATGTTTGAGCAGATACCTCGTTCGCGTCATCCGAGATAAATTTGTAGGATAGCCAGTCGATATCATGTTCGTGGGCGACAGACGCTATGGCGAACAATTCCATGTCGACCACATCAACGCCGTGCTCGATTAGCCAATCATCCTGTTTCGTGACAAAACTATCACCGGTTCCACAAACGTGGCCGTCTACCGCTGATACATATCTATTGGGTTTACTGGAAAACGGTACTGACCCTCTCGGTGCCAACGGCTCAGCAATCATGTCTCTCTGTACGACAGAACCAATTTCTATCAACCCAGATAAGTGGGGCGTGATTTTCCCCACCGTGCCAAAATTAACAATTAAGGCAGGCGCGTATTCTTTGATGGCTTTGAAGGTTGCAATCGCTGCATTAATTTTGCCCACACCAGCGTAAACAACCGGAATATTCGCCGGCAAGACCTCACGACCAAGTTCTTCTTCAAGTGCGACAATAACAACCAACGAACGTTTAATCATGTGACCATGGTGGCGTAGAAAAATCGATTAACTTGCTCTGAGTAATCTCTCGAAGGCATTCACAAACGCGTCGGGTGGTTGAGCACCCTGCAAAAGATACTGATCGTTGAGAATGATCGAGGGAACAGAAGAAATACCCGCATCGGTATAAATTGCTTGCTCTGCTCTGACGTCTGCAGCGAACTCATTCGTCGCGAGTATTCGATGAGCACGAGCGGGATCCAGCCCTGCCCGACTGACGGCATCTAACAAATTCTGTTCATCGTCCAGGCTCACGGCTAAACAAAAGTAGGTATTGAGCAATTCTCTTTTTAGAGCAGCTTGCTTGAACGCATCGTTCTCTTTGGCTGCCCAGTAAAGCAACCGATGCGCATTAAAGGTGTTGTAAACCCTTTTACGGCCTTCAGGATGAAACGAGAAGCCTGCCTCGTGTGCATTCGCTCGTATGCGCTTTTGATTCGCGATTACCTGATCTGGGCTCAGGCCATATTTCTCGGTGAGATGTTCAATCGCGTCTTGCCCACCCACTGGCATCGTTGGATTGAGTTCAAAAGGCTTGAAATGCACTTCAAAATTAACCCTATCACTCAATTCAGCCATTGCTTTCGTCAAGTTTCCCAAACCGACGGCGCACCAGGGGCACGCCACGTCAGATACAAAGTCAATTTTGATGGTGGGGTTCATCGCATCCATTTTAAAACGTCCCTCTATGACCTAGTCAGGTTTGCGCTCAAGCGCGAATCATACGAGTTTAGTGACATCTGTGCCGACGGCGACGTTTACTCACGTAAAACGGCCTAAAATCGGTGCGGCCACAAATCTAACAAAGACAACAGCATCCATCGCTCATGAAATTAAAGCTCGAAAGCGCAATTGCACCACTATTCGTTTTAATTTGGAGCACTGGGTTTATTATCGCTCGACTTTCAATGCCCTACGTTGAACCCGCTACGTTTCTGTTCTGGCGTTTTGCGGGGGTTTTGATGGCGATGGCAGGTTTGAGCCTGATTTGGAAAATCACTTGGCCGAGCTGGTCGCAGGTCAAACACATTGCCTTTGCAGGCCTTTTGCTTCACTTTGGCTATCTCATCGGCGTCTGGTGGGCGGTACGTCTGGGGATGACTGCGGGTTTAGTTGCCATCATCGTTGGATTGCAACCAATTTTGACGGCCTGGTTCTCTGCATGGGTCTCTGAAAAAGTGACACCGAAACAGTGGTTAGGTTTAGGGTTTGGTTTTGCAGGCGTGGCATTCGTGGTCGCCGAGAAAATTGGGTTCGCTCATCTCCCCGTCACCGCCTATTTTCTGGCTTTTGGGGGGTTGCTATCCATTACCTTCGGCACGCTTTATCAAAAGAAATTCTGCCCGGTGTTTGACCTGAGAGCCGGTTCATCTATCCAGTTTAGTATCTCTGCACTTGCCTGCTTTGTTTGTATGTATTTCTTCGAGTCAGGGGTGATGGTCTGGAATCTACCAGTGGTTTCTGCACTGTTATGGGCCATTTTTCCACTGTCCATCGGTTCGATAAGCTTGCTTTTCATGATGATTCGCAAGGGCGCAGCAACCAAAGTCACCAGCTTGCTCTATTTAACGCCACCCACGACCGCTGCGATGGCATGGCTATTTTTTCATGAACCCTTTACGCTCATGATGGGGGTTGGGTTGAGCCTGACGATGATGGGGGTGGTCTTGGTCAACGCTCGTCAAAAATCACCCATCTAAAGGATCGCCGTCAACAAGCTTATGTTTGTTAACAGACAGACCACGTTAACGATTT
Organism: Jezberella sp.; assembly: GCF_964834465.1. Classification (NCBI taxonomy): domain Bacteria; kingdom Pseudomonadati; phylum Pseudomonadota; class Betaproteobacteria; order Burkholderiales; family Alcaligenaceae; genus Jezberella; species Jezberella sp. Next base: position 104,299 of record NZ_CBAZRM010000013.1, on the reverse strand, counting down.
TCTTAGATGATCTGTGAGGTAAACCACCGGTTTATCCCGAAGACGAAGAGAGAATCCATCATGAGCCAAGAAAACCAATCCGTTATCGATATGATTAATGCACGACATTCTGTGCGGTCGTATTTATCCAAAAATGTCGATAAAGAAACGATTAAGCTTTTGTTGCGGTGTGCCGTGAACGCGCCTACCGCAATGGATGAAGAACCGTGTGAGTTTCTCATTATCCAGGATCAAGCGGTCTTAAAAGAAATATCGGATATCGCCAAACCGCTGCTGATGAAAACCAAGCCAACCACCCTCAATACAGGTCGACACGGTTCACTTCACGTGATCGATCCGGATCTCAATATCTTTTATGAAGCGGATACCTTGATTGTGATTCTTTCGAAACAGACAGGCTACTTCGTTGATGCGGATTGCTGGCTGGCGGCAGAGAGTCTCATGCTTGCTGCGACTTCGATGGGGCTAGGTACGTGCGTGATCGGGTGTGCCGTCGAAGCTTTGAATTTGATTGATTTAAAAACAAGACTTGGTCTTGACGCAAACGTGCGGGCGATTGCCCCCATTATCTTGGGGTTTCCTAAGGGCGAGACAACCCATACACATCGAAAAGAACCTAACATCGTCTCTTGGGTGGGCTAACTTTCTCAGGGGTTGCTGGGTCATTAGGCAAACGAGTTTGCGCTGCAACGTCACGAACGTTTAACGCAATGCCCGCTCAATACGCATGTCTGGGATAAGCCACAGACAGGCCACAGCAATATAGATGACGGTTGCCATCCACGGGTTCAGAAAAGACAACGCGATCCCGCAGACATAGAGCGCTGGGGACAACTTCCCCTTCCAGTCACGACCGATCTCGCGACGCAACGCCGATGCAGGCCCTTGCGTCGCAATAATGGCCGCTTGTAGTATCCAGTAAGAGAGCGCCGCGGCAAGCAGTACCAATCCGTATAACGCGGTTGGTAGCGTCGACAGCTGATTCTCACCCATCCAGCCCGTTGCAAATGGTAAAAGAGAAAGCCAGAACAACAAGTGCAGATTCGCCCACAATACACCCCCGGTGACAGTGGTCGCCGCATGCAGTAAATGATGGTGATTGTTCCAGTAAATCCCAACATAAACAAAGCTCAGCACATAGCTAAGAAAAACCGGCATAATCGGCATCAGCCCGTCAATGGTGGTGTCATGCGGGACTTTCAGTTCGAGCACCATGATCGTGATGATGATGGCGAGTACGCCATCACTAAATGCCTCTAGTCGATTTGTTCGCACTGCCAGTCCTTTTTAGGGTTAACGTCTTCGCTCGGCTCGTCGCGATGGCTTAGGCGCTCGCACAAGGCCAAACTTTCATTAAACTATTGTGACATACCCTCAGCTCACCCCGAAGACCACATGAAAATCACTGAAATCAGAGAAGTCACTCTCCCTATTAGTTCTCCGATCAGAAATGCTTACATCGACTTCACGAAAATGACCTTGAGTCTTGTCGCTGTCATGACTGATGTTGTGCGCGATGGTAGGCCAGTGATTGGATACGGCTTTAACTCTAACGGGCGCTATGGTCAGGGCAAGTTAATGCGCGAGCGCTTTATCCCACGAGTCATGGAGGCAGACCCTGAGGCTTTGTTAGACGATGGTGGCAAGAATCTAGATCCTCACAAGATTTGGGCAGCAATGTACACCAACGAAAAGCCCGGCGGCCACGGTGAGCGGTCAGTCGCCATTGGTACCATCGATATGGCTGTCTGGGACGCTGTGGCAAAAATCGAAGACAAGCCTCTCTTTCAGTTGCTTGCAGAACGCTATGGTGATGGGAAGCCCAACCGCAAGGTCTTCGTTTATGCGGCGGGTGGCTACTATTACCCAGGTCAAGATCACGAAAAGCTTAAAGACGAAATGCGTGGTTATATTGACCGCGGTTACACCGTGGTTAAACAGAAAATTGGTGGGGCGTCGCTGGACGAGGATTTGCGTCGAATCGATTCAGTTTTGAGTGTACTGAAGGATGGTCAGCGGCTCTGTGTCGATGCCAACGGACGCTTTGATCGAGATACGTCGGTTGCCTACGCCAAAGCGCTATCGCAATACGATTTATTTTGGTATGAAGAAGCAGGCGATCCGCTGGATTATGAATTGCAGGCGAATTTGCGCCATTATTATCAAAACCCAATGGCGACGGGTGAAAACCTGTTCTCAATGCAAGACGCACGCAACCTCATCCGCTATGGCGGTATGCGACCTGACCGTGATTATCTTCAATTTGATTGTGCCCTTAGCTACGGTCTTGTTGAGTATCTGCGTACCCTGAATATGCTGAAAGAGCATGGGTGGTCGGCTAGCCGCTGTATCCCGCATGGCGGACACCAAATGTCTTTAAACATTGCCGCTGGCCTAGGCTTGGGTGGTAACGAAAGTTATCCCGAATTATTTCAACCGTTCGGGGGGTTTCCCGATGGTGTGAAAGTTGAAAATAGCTATATCACCATGCCAGATTTACCGGGCATCGGGTTTGAGGGCAAATCTGATTTAATCAAAGTCATGCATGAACTCTCAGGTCAAGTGTGACCACTACGGGCGCAACTGACCTTTCTCGAAAACATAAACGGTGCTTGATCCGCAGGTTTTAACAAGCATCGGTGAACCACCGGCGCGCTCGAGCGTTTCTGGTTGTATCTGCCAAGCCCGATTGACATGATTTGAACTGACCGCAAAGTCATAACTTTTCTTAAAACGATTGATTGATATGAAGAACGGCATGGGGTCTAGGTTGACCGAGTACTGAGCCACGGACAGATTCAGTCGACTAAAGGTTTGGAGATATCTTGCATCCCAGTATTGTGCCAAACCTTGACGTGCGCCCGTTGATTCCAGTGCGTCATCGATGCACGATATCTCGCGAGGGTAGTAATGAAGACTGAGCTCATCGGATTTCAATAGATCAGAGGATGCGATTGTCAGCAGCGACACGAGCGTCACCACCAGGGTCAACGCGATCAACGTGAAGTAGTGTCGCAACCAATGCGCAAGGCCCCACACCACAATGATAAGAGGCCAGAAAAACAGCGGTATTAAATACCGCGCCCCAATGGCCGGAAGATTCGTTAAAAAAAGTAACGACGTGACAGTAGAAACAATCGACAAGCACGAAAACAGCACCAGCCAATCGAGTTTGAATGGTTCGCTTTTGTCTTTGAAAAATCGTTGAAAAGCACCACCCACCATCACCAGATACAGGACTGCCACCAACATCAATAGGGGATAAACCGAGATCGTATGAAGAACAATATCGGCAATGTTGTCTAACCGTTGCAAGCTGCCTTTGATGCCGATATGCGGATTGGGGCGCGTCGTATTCAAGGTGGTGAGCAACTTGGATGAGAAAAATCCTGTCGTCGATGCAAGGCACATAAAAGACAGTCGATAAAGTAGCTTGCGTGTGCAGTGATGACGTTCAATCAGGGCTTGGCAAAGGGTGATCGCCGTCAGCGGTATTAGCGCCTGCGTAATAAAAAAGCTATCGGAAACCGTTGAAAGAAATATGAGTGCACAGAAAGACAAAAGCGCAGACTTATTTCTTTTAACCAACCCCTCTGACGAGTTGATGCTTAGCCAAAGGGTGATCGAAAATAGCGACGCCAAAAACACACCAAAATGAAAGACACTCACCAGCATGAGCGCAAAAGGCCCACCCGATATGAAATCAAACGGCTTATTGCAAGACAACGCAAACAAACTTAGCACCGCAACTACCAATGCCGCGGATACTGAAGGTTTTGGTATGGTAATTTTTCGACCAACAGACCAAAGCACGAGAAAGAGCAAGGCGGTTTGCGCGATGGCAACCGCTATGATCTGAAGATACGGACTCAGCCCAGCGCAATAGGCAAGCAAGAAGAGACCCAGATCGGGAAAAAAATACGGTGCTGGGGGCAAAGACCACTCAGACAGGCGCCCCCCCTTGGCCACAAGATCTTCGATAAAAGAAGGTAGAAACAAGGTATCTGAGTTCAGCAGATGCCCCTGGATGGCACCACCGCCCAAGAACTGCACAACGATGTTTGCAAGGCAAAGCGCACAGATCGCAATCGCAAATAAATTGAATCGTTTCATGGCTTATTATCGCCATATTTGCCGATTTTAAATAGTTGCCGCTAATGATTTCACCCCCGTGAGGGTGTCTCGCTCAAAGTCAATGAAACTGAAAGCCCGAGACACAACAGTGCGGGATTCGTGTCCAATGCGCTAGCAGAGCAACTGCACAAGTCAAGGCGACAACCACAGTGACTGCGCCTGCATCGATGGCCTTATCCTTCGACGGATCACTCTTATCCTCGCTATGGCATGCCGCTGCAAAATAGGCAATCGTCAAAAGACTGGCACTGACATATATCCAACGCCCCCAATCGGTTGCCATCACATACAGCGGCAACTGACATGCCAGTGAACCCAGCACAGCGACAAGATACTGTGCCCGCGCTTTCGCAAATGCAGGCTGTCGCATCCTCAAGAAGATCGGACCAACGGACATGAGCCATCCGAGCACTAACGAGACGATGGCCCAGCCTGTGACCAAGAACCCAACGTTGGCAATCCCTTGTCGCATCGTATAACGCATTGTTTCAATCGCGCCACCATTCCACTTGGCAAAGTCTGTTGGGCTAATTGCTTGAGTAATCCCAAGCAACACTGTCTCAGTCACAGGGGGCTGAAACACAGTGATCGCCACCAACACTGCGGCTGACGGCAAGAGAATCCAACCCATCTCAGTGAGGCGGTATGGACGAGTATTGAACATCAACGCTAAAAGCGTCAAGAACAACGGATAAAAAAAGAATAACCCTTCATGCATCAACGTAATGGACAACAGTATCAGGCTCAACGAAACCGTTCGAGGTATCGCTTTCCCATTCTGCGCCCGTAACGCAAACGCCATGAACAGTGCCAATAAAACGACTTCTTTGCGGGCGCCACCCCAGCGATCCAAGACTGGAAACAAGAACGTGCATGGCGATAACAGCACGAACCAGTCACCCACGTATAACGTGCGCCGGTATTGACAAAGTTTTGCCATCCCGAGGTAAAGGATCGCGAGACAAACGGCTTTGGCCAGAAAGACCATCGACTCGGGCGACAGTTGCACGACATGTGCAGCATGGATCAGTAAAAATCCCGCGAAGCCTCGCCGCGTCAACCCACCGCCATAATTGATCAGCCACTCACCGACGGTATACACGTCAAATTTGTTCGGTAAGCTTTGTTGCCAGGCAATCAAAATGACAAAACCGCAAAGCAAGAGCAGTGCTAGACGTAATACAGTTTTTGAAAGTGTCGCGTTGATTTGCATCGAAAACGGATCTGAGAGTAGACGCACACGCGATCTATGGTTAACAGTTAGACAGAATGATGGAGGTGCCCAGTTTTGACGTAGATTACCGCACCCTCTGCTTTGGTCAACGGCGCATGTTTGCTATACCTGGGGCTCCTGATCCACGAGCCCGCACGGTACGATCCATGCTCATCGTGAAAAACACCTTCAAGCACAAAAATTTCTTCTCCGCCGGGATGCACATGGAGATTAAAAATTGTATTGGGTGCCCAACGCACGAGCGCCGTGCCAACCCCGTCAAAATCATGCAAAGGCATGACGGACAAGCCCGGAACCATGCCCGGATACCAAGGCGCAGTCACCGTGTCAATGCGCGTGCGTGCTGAGTCTCTTGAATGAAATTGTCTCAGTTTGACGAATAAGGTACAGCCCGAGAAGGATCGAGGTGCATGCGTGCTTCCAGGGGGATTGCGCAGGTAAGTACCCGCAGGATAGTCGCCGTGATCGTCTGAAAACATGCCGTCCAGGACGAGAATTTCTTCTCCGCCATCGTGTGTATGTTCACTGAAAGCGGCGTTCGGCTCGTATTTGACGACGGTCGTCGCACGAGCGACTTCATCACCAATTCGATCAAGCGGCTTTCGATAAACCCCCATGGCAGGAGACCTATCCCAATTGAGATCGAGAGTGTCGATCACCACCCGTTGGCTAAAATCAGCATTTACATTCATTTGATTGTCTAACTTGGATGAGTCGACCACGTTAGCACACAGAAGCGAGAGGGAGAACTGATTTTGTCGCTGTCTCGAGCATCAGCGCAACGACTCATGCCGGACGAATCCGGCATGCCGAGCAAAAAAACAAGCGCCTCTTAAAACGTTAACGCTTTCGAATCAACCGCTTTTACCCCTTTGACGTTTTTGGTCAAGTCAATCGCCAACGCACGTTCAGCGCCGCTACCGACCCTGCCATCCAGCGTAACAACACCCTGCTTCGTGGTCACCGCAATGTCTGTCCCTACGACATTACTTGAATAGAGCAAAGTCGACTTAACTTTGGTCGTAATCCAACTGTCGGACACGGACTGTTCGGTGGTGCCAACGAGTGTATTGGCCGCAACAACTTTGGGTGGACTCACCAGAATTCGATTGGTCACGGACACGACACCACGCGTGTTGGCAGCTAACCGTGAGCTTGGTGGATTGGTTGCCATGCTCGGTGGTCTAGACGCCATCGTCTTCACCGCAGGGATTGGTGAACACAGCAGTCTTATCCGCGGGCGAATTTGTGCCGCAGCAATTTGGCTTGGCGTTGAACTTGATCCGATTGCAAACACCACCGGGCTATGCAAGATCAGCAAGCCCGGGAGTCGCGTTTCAATATGGATCATCCCGACCAATGAAGAGTTGATGCTCGCGCGCCACACACAAGACCTGCTCATCAATCAAGTACTAACGGATGGGCAGGCTGAGTTTGCAAACCACTTATCCTGAAATGAGAGAAACAGATGCATAAAAATCATGCCGTTATTTGGATGGATCACCGTGAAGCGCACGTGCTCTACTTTGCCGGCGGTCAGGATGAGTCTATCCATAGCCAATCGACACATACACACCTGCACCACAAGGCACACGAAATAGGAAGCGGCAATGCCCCCGAAGATAGAAAATTTTTCGACAATGTCATTGCTGCTTTGAAAGACGTGGGCGAAATTCTGATTATCGGCCCTGGCTCTGCGAAGGCAGAATTCGCGACCTACATCCAAGCCCATCACCCCGAGATTGCTAAGCACATTGCCGGTGTCGAAACGGTAGACCACCCGACTGATCCGCAAGTGTTGGCTTATGCCAAAAAGTACTTTGCCCGCATCGACTCAGGCAAGTTTGCCCATTGACATTGCGCGCATGGCAAAATAGCGTCTAGCCGCCCAGCTCAGAGGCGGTGGGAGACGTAGCATGCAATTTTCTAACAAAGTCGCGATCGTGACTGGTGCTGGTGGGGGTTTGGGGCTGGCCATTTGTGAAAAACTGGCACGCGGTGGTGCTGCCGTGGTGGCACTGGATTACTCAAAAGCGATGGCAGACAAAGCCGTTGCTCATATGCTAGCGCTGACTCAACAACCCTGTGTATCCCTCGCTGTCGACGTGGCCGATCATCGATCGGTAGAGGGCGCATTTAAACTCATTGACGAAAAATTTAAGCATATCGATATACTGGTCAACTGCGCCGGTGTTCGAGAGGTCAAAACCATTTACGACTTAGCGCCGGAAGAATGGTTAAGAGTCATCGACATTAATTTGAATGGGCCCTACTTCTGTGCTCGCGAGGCAGCACTGCGCATGCGCACAACGGGTGGCGGGGCGATTGTCAATATCGCTTCGGTCGCCGGCATGATGGGGCTCACCCATCGCCCAGCCTACAACTCAAGTAAACACGGTCTGATAGGTTTGACCCGCAATCTGGCACTCGACTTGGCCGCAGATGGTATTCGCGTCAATGCTGTTGCGCCTGGCATTATCAGAACCCCACTCACTGATGCTTATTACAGCGATCCTCAGTTCATCCAGGGTCTGAATGAATTGGTTCCGATGGGGGCAGGGGGCACTCCCGAAGACATTGCAGATGCGGTTGCGTTTCTATGTTCGAAAGAAGCAAAATTTGTCAACGGCGTGGTCTTGCCAGTCGATGGTGGTTGGGCCTCAAGCAAAGGCTACACCACTGGCAAAGGCTCAGCGCAATTCACCTCTGCCAAAAATCAAACTTGAATGTTGAATATCTCTCAACACTCATCCCCCAGCAAGATCGAGATTACCCTTTTACAGTTGTTATCGATGCTGTGGGGTACGTCTTACACCTTGATTGCGGCACTTGGATACAAACTACGCGAGATCTCTCGCTAGCCGAAGGCCCGTCATTTGCCATCTTGCTCGTGTCGGAAAAAAATTGCGATACGTCGGGCGACTATGCCCGACTGTTGTATAGGCCGAACTGCCTCGCAAGACCATCTGGTTCACCATGAATTTACCGTTGTATTCACCGGCGATCCCCCCCCAAGGCTGATAACCCGGGTATGCGCTGTAAGAGCTACTTGTCCACTGCCAAACTTCACCGAACAAATCGGGTACAGACGCTCGATTGGCTTGTGCAAAAACCTCCCACTCATGCTCTGTGGGTAGTCGCGCGCCCACATAGCGATCAAGCGATTGGCTTGCCCATCGAGCAAAGGCGTCAGCCTCGAAATAGCTGATATTGCTAACGGGCGCTTGATCTTCTAACGGTACCCGACCGCTCAAAGAAAAATGGCTGAAACAGGACTTTGTTGCTTGCGGAATCCAATATAAAGGTGCCGTGATATTTTCTCGTTGCACCCATGCCCACCCTTCATCCAACCACCAGCGCGAATCTTGGTAACCACCACTGTCGATAAACGCTAGCCATTCATGATTTTTAACTAAAGTATTACTGATTGCATAGGGTTGCAAAAACACGGGATGGCGAGGCGCTTCGTTGTCAAAATGAAAGCTAGCACCGGTGTAACCAACCTCTTGCAGACCCGACTCGCCTGGTATCCAAACAAAGGGGTTAGAGGCTATCAGCCGTTCTGTACAACTGTCATAGGCGGGATAAAGCGAATTACTAGAAAGCAGATGTCGAAGATCGGTCAACAATAACTCTTGATGCTGTTGCTCGTGATTAATCCCTAACTCGACGATCCAAGTCAACTCGGGCGATGGCATTGCTTTTAAGAGCGCCTCGACCCGCTCATCAATGTTTGTGCGCCACTCGATGACCTCGCTCAAACTCGGACGCGTCAGCAGGCCACGTTGCGCCCTGGGGTGCTTGTCGCCAACCCCGTTGTAATAACTGTTAAACAACACCGCATAGTGAGGGTTCCAGAACTTGAACGCAGGTTCAAACGGTTTGAGCACCATCACTTCATAAAACCAAGTGACATGCGCCAGATGCCATTTCGCGGGACTTGCCTCTTCCATCGATTGCGCTTGGCAATCCTCGGGGCTCAGCGGACGAATCAACTCGGTCGAGTATTTTCTAGAGCCGTGAAAGCGAGTAAGCAGGGCTCTCTGGTGCTCAATCATGAGTGCATCTTTATTGTGCATAAATCACTGCAAAATATTGTTTGGGGTCGGTCCAGACATGAAAGGCTTGATAGCCCGCGGTGGTCAGCAGTGACTTTATCGAATCGATGGTGTATTTGTGAGAGTTTTCTGTATGAATCAGTTCACCACGGGTAAATAAGCGGCGATTGCCCTGCCAAGACACAACAACGTCTGACACGGCTTCGAGGTAAAGCTCGACTCGATTCATCTCGTGGTTAATCTTGATCACATGACGAAAATGCTCGACGTCAAAGTCTGCGCCCAACAGCCCATTCACGACACGCAAAATATTCAGGTTAAAGGCGGCGGTCAGCTTGAGCGGATCGTCGTAGGCAGGACGCAAAACGTCTTCGCCTTTCATGAGATCAACACCAATGAGCAATCCACCGCTTGGTGTTTGCGACTTGATCTGCTTTAACAAATGCTCAGACTCTGCCGCCAGAAAATTGCCAATACTCGAACCGGGGTAAAAAAAGGTACGCCGCGACAGTGGCAAACTTGCGGGCAACGAAAAGTTGGACGAAAAATCCATGCCTATGCCGTACATGTCAATTTGTGGATATTTGTTTTGTAGCTTAGGAACAACCTCGCGCAAGTAGTCAATCGAAAAATCAACTGCAACATAAGAGCTTGGCTGGATAGCGTCAAACAGGCTCTCTGCTTTCTGACAATTGCCAGCGCCAAGATCAATGAGACTGGTGTGGTGACCAATGGCTTGAGCAATCTCTTGCCGGAAAGTATTGAATATATCTTTCTCAGTCTTAGTGGGATAGTATTCAGGCAGCAACGTAATTGCTGTAAACAAATGCGACCCGAGATTATCGTAAAGAAATTTAGGGGAGATTGATGCGGTCGGTGCTAGCAAACTACGGGTCAGTTCTGCAACTAAGTGCGATTGATTCAACGGCTGACTATCAGTCAAAAAAACTGGCTCAAGCATGGGGGCCTATCGCTTAAAAAGTAGGTTCTCTTTATACCGCATTCACATCATCATCGTTCTAATTGAACACGAGCAACAGGGGTAAACAATGAAGGCACTATGGAACAATCAAGTAATCGCAAGCTCAAATCAGACGCAAGTGGTAGAAGGTAACCATTATTTTCCGCCCGCTGCCCTGCAAATGCAGTTTTTTAAACCTTCAAACAAGCAAACCATTTGCTCTTGGAAAGGTACGGCGAGTTATTTTGACGTCGTCGTCGGCGACAGCGTCAACGATGCAGCCGCTTGGTTTTACCCCGATCCAAAATCGGCTGCGAGCAATATTGCCGGATATGTTGCCTTTTGGAAAGGCGTTCAAGTCATTGCAGACTGAAGTTTCAAGACTCAACTGTGATCGGGGTGTTACTCAACATCCCTGCCATATGTTCGCGCACGAGTGCCTGCACAGCGTCGCTACTTAAATCGTCCTGACGAATGTCGAAGCTCATCTTCTAAATTCCTGTTAACCGACTCAGTGCCCCTCACATGACTGGGATCTTTGCCAAATACATCCTCAGCATAATTGAAAATCCCTGGTGCTTGGTCGGCCAAGGGTTTACCTGTATGGATCACGCAGCGGAACGCTCTACTATCCATACACTTGTATCTTTGAAGATGCTGCAAAGAAAGAAAACTCAGCCGGATGGCGATGTGATCCGTGTATATTAATCGTGCTTAGGCACACTTTTTGCTTCACCAGTTGCATCAACCTGTTTACTCAAAGGGGTTTTCAATGAATTTCAACCGTCGCAGTATGTTGAAGGGTGCCGCAGGACTAGGGCTTGCCGCCTCGGGCGTGGTAGGTGCGCCTGCTTTCTCGCAGGCTTCAAATCGAATCTTGAAGTTTGTCCCTCAAGCCAATTTGGCTAATTTCGACCCCATCTGGGGAACGCAATACGTGGTGCGTAACGCAGCTTCGCTCGTCTGGGACACGCTTTATGGCGTTGACGATAAGCTTCAACCCAAGCGTCAGATGATTGACAGCGAAGAGGTGTCGAGCGACGGTTTGACATGGACATTTAAATTACGCGCTGGCTTGAAGTTTCATGACGGAGAGCCCGTGCGTGCGGCGGATTGCGTCGCCAGCATTACCCGCTGGAGCGCCCGTGATCCGATGGGGCTCATGCTCAAAGCGATACAGAAAGAACTCGTCGCCGTCAACGACACGACATTTAAATGGGTGTTATCGGCACCTTATCCAAAAATGATGCTGGCGTTGGGCAAGACAGGTACGCCTGTCTGCTTCATCATGCCCGAGCGTATTGCCAAAACAGACCCCTTCAAACAAATCGAAGAGTACGTGGGTTCGGGCCCGATGAGTTTTGCAAAAAGCGAATTCAAACCGGGTGCGTTAGCCGTGTTTGAACGCTTTAAAGATTATCAACCCCGTCAGGAGCCGACCAACTGGATGTCGGGGGGCAAGGTCATCCATTTTGACCGTATCGAGTGGATCATCATGCCCGATGCCGCAACGGCATCGGCTGCCTTGCAGAACGGCGAGATCGACTGGTGGGAGAGCCCCCTCCCCGATCTCGTACCGCTACTCAAGCGCAACAAGAATATCGCCATCGACATCGCCGACCCGCTTGGCAACGTGGGGGTGTTCAGGTTGAATCATCTCTTTGAGCCATTCAGTGACATCAAAATCCGTCGTGCAATTCAGATGGCGATTAACCAAGAAGATTACATGCGGGCTGTGGTGGGTTCTGACGACAAACTCTGGAAGAAACTTCCGAGCTTCTTCACGCCAGGCACATCTGTTTATTCTGAAGCAGGCGGCGACGTGATGAAAGGCACCGGCAATATCGAGGGCGCCAAAAAGCTGTTAGCAGAAGCAGGCTACAAGGGACAACCTGTCACGTGTGTTGTGGCGCAAGATGTTTCCATCACGAAGGCGCAGGGCGAAATTACTGCCGATATTCTTAAAAAGATTGGCATGAACGTCGACTTCGTTGCGACTGACTGGGGCACCGTCGGCCAACGCAGGGCTTCAAAAAATGAACCGGGCAAAGGTGGCTGGTCGATGTTCCATACGTGGCACGCAGGTGCTGACTGCGCGACTGTGGCTGGCAATATCGGCGTGCGGGCCAACGGCGACAAAGCGTGGTTTGGCTGGCCGAATAGTCCAGCCACTGAAAAAGGGATAGATGCTTGGTTCGCCTCGGCAACGCCTGACACAGAAAAAGCCGCGATTGCAGCGATTAACAAGGCAGCCATGGAAGACGTCGTCTATATCCCCACAGGATTCTTCTACTCTTACCAAGCATGGCGCACCAGCCTTTCGGGTGTTGTGGCTGGCCCATTGCCATCGTTCGCCGGGGTCAAGAAAGCCTAGATGTTTAGCTATATCGTCCGGCGTGTTTTGGCGACCATCCCTGTGATGGTCATCGTTGCCCTGTTCGTTTTTAGTCTGCTATACATCGCACCGGGAGACCCGGCTGCGGTGATAGCAGGCGATCAGGCGAGCCCTGAGGATGTCGAAAAAATCCGCACCAATCTAGGGCTAAACAGGCCATTTTTGGTGAGGTTTGCCGAGTGGTTTTTTAATTTGCTCCAAGGTGATCTGGGAACTTCCATGTTCACCGGCATGAAAGTGACCGCTTTGATCGGTCAGCGCATTGAACCCACCCTATCGCTCATGATCATCACCTTGATCATTGCGGTCACGATTGCTGTGCCGATCGGCGTCCTCGCCGCCTGGAAGTCGGGTACTTGGATTGATCGCTGCATCATGGCGATATCGGTGGCCGGTTTTTCTGTTCCGGTGTTTGTGGTGGGCTATTTGCTGTCTTTTTTCTTCGCGCTTGAACTAGACTGGTTTCCGGTACAAGGCTACGTTTCTTTCACTAAAGGTTTCTGGCCTTGGCTTGAGACGCTTGTTCTGCCTTCGGTTGCGTTGGGTTTTGTCTATATTGCGCTGATCGCGCGCATCACTCGGGCAACCATGCTTGAAGTACTCTCGCAAGACTACATTCGGACCGCCAAGGCAAAAGGCATGGGTCAAACGGGCATTTTGTTTGTGCATGCGCTTAAAAATGCCGCCGTACCGGTGGTCACTGTCATTGGGATTGGCATCGCGCTACTCATCGGTGGTGCCGTCGTGACCGAGAGTGTTTTTGCGATTCCCGGTTTGGGTAGACTCACCATCGATGCCATTCTCAGACGTGACTATCCACTCATTCAAGGGTTGGTGGTGGTCTTTAGCTTTGTTTATGTGCTGGTGAACTTGTGCGTCGATGTGATCTACACGCTGGTTGACCCAAGGATCCGCTACTAATGACTCATTACGCTGCAGCGCCCGAGCTACCGGATATTTTGCCCGTCGTTCGCGTCAGAAAGGGCTGGATCGGCTTTATCTTCAATCATCCGACGGTTGCGATCGGGTTAGGTCTGATCTTTTTAATGCTCTTGCTGGCAGTTGCCGCGCCTTGGCTCGGCACTGTTGATCCAACAGCGCTTGCACCGATCAAGCGCAACCGAGAACCATCGTTGCAATTTTGGTTTGGTACAGACGCGCTGGGCCGAGATATTTATTCTCGCGTTTTGTATGGCGCGCGGGTATCGTTGATTGTTGGCTTTGCAGTCGCCGTGCTCGCGTCACTGAGCGGTCTGCTCATTGGTCTGATTTCAGGGACCTTTCGACGAACAGACGCCGTCATCATGAGAATCATGGATGGGTTGATGTCCATCCCTCCCATTTTGCTGGCGATTGCCCTGATGGCCCTCACCCGTGCAAGCGTCGAGAATGTCGTATTAGCGATTACGATTGCCGAAATCCCAAGAGTGTCACGATTGGTGCGCGGGGTTGTCCTGACGCTACGCGAGCAACCGTATGTCGATGCGGCGATTTCGTGTGGCTGCCGAATACCCATGCTGATCTGGCGGCATATCTTGCCGAATACTTTGGCCCCCCTCATGGTGCAAGCCACTTACATCTGTGCGTCTGCCATGATCACAGAATCGATTTTGTCGTTTATCGGGGCAGGTGTACCACCGATTACGCCGTCATGGGGCAACATCATGGCGGACGGACGAACGCTGTTTCAGATCAAACCCTACATTATTTTTTTTCCCGCTGTATTTTTATCGTTGACCGTCTTGGCGGTCAACCTTGTGGGTGACGGGTTTCGCGATCTTCTTGACCCGCGAAAATCCAAGGCGACCTAACCGGAGAACTTTACTTTGCCACTGCTTGAAGTCAAGGATCTGCAAACTCACTTCCGCACCCCGGACGGTATCAATCGTGCGGTGGATGGCGTTAGCTTTGTGGTTAACGAAGGTGAGACCCTGGCCATCGTCGGTGAATCGGGTTGTGGCAAATCTGTGACCGCCATGTCTATCTTGCGCTTGATCCCTGAGCCGCCTGGCAAAATTGCCGGGACGATCCGGTTCATGGATCAGGATTTGCTAGCGTTGTCTGACAAGCAGATGAGAGCGATACGTGGCAATGCAATTTCAATGATTTTTCAAGAACCTATGACCAGCCTGAACCCAGTGCTGACCATCGGTCGTCAGTTGTGTGAGACTTTACGTTTGCATCAATCCATCAGTCACTCGCAAGCCAGCGCACGTGCGCTGGAAATGCTTGATCTTGTTGGGATCTCAGAGGCCCCGCGGCGCTTGACCGAGTATCCCCACCAGCTTTCTGGCGGTATGCGGCAACGCGTGATGATTGCGTTGGCTCTTGCCTGCAACCCACGTTTGTTAATCGCCGACGAGCCCACCACTGCTCTTGACGTCACCATTCAAGCGCAAATTCTGGATTTGATGGCTGATCTAAAAAAGAAGATTGGTGCCGCCATCGTTTTGATTACACATGATCTGGGGGTAGTCGCAGAAGTCGCCGAACGGGTGATGGTGATGTATGCGGGACGCAAAGTTGAAGAGGCACCGGTCGGTGAACTCTTTGCACATCCGTTGCACCCTTATACACAAGGCCTGCTCGGTGCAGTCCCAAAGCTTGGGGCTTCTGCCCAGGGCAACACGTCCCGTTTAAGAGAGATCCCCGGTCTCGTGCCAAGCTTGAAGCAAAAAATAAAAGGCTGTGTTTTTGCTTCGCGTTGCCCCTTAGCGAAAGAGCCTTGCCATGAAATCGCCCCCGCCCTGCAGGATAAGGGTAACGGGCACTGGGTCACCTGTCATTTTGCTGGCGAAAACGCTTTTTCTCATGACTAACAGACCTCTTCCATCCGCCACCACCAACAGTGAGCCACCCGTGTTACTCGACGTTCGCGGGTTAAAAAAATTCTTTCCTGTCAAAACGGGCTTGCTCGGCAAAGTGACGGGTCACGTTCATGCTGTCGATGACGTTTCGTTCAGTATCCGCAAGGGCGAAAGCCTTGCGCTGGTCGGTGAGTCTGGTTGTGGCAAATCGACCGTGGGCCGCTCGGTGCTCAGGTTATTCGATCTGACTGCTGGGGAAGTTTGGTTGGATGGTGTGAAAATCGATTCGCTCACGGCAAGCGCCCTCAGGCCTTTGAGAAAACGGATTCAAGTCATTTTTCAAGACCCCTTCTCTAGCTTGAATCCTCGAATGAAGGTGCGCGACATCATCGCCGAGCCTATCCGCAATTTTGGGCTCGCAACGAACTCAGCAGAGATCGACGCGAGGGTCGCCAAACTCTTAGAACGTGTGCGGCTCGGTAAGGATGCAGGTAGTCGTTGGCCTCACGAATTTTCTGGTGGTCAACGTCAGCGCATTTCAATCGCGCGTGCGCTGGCAGCAGAACCAGATTTGATTATTTGCGATGAAGCTGTCTCTGCACTTGATGTGTCGGTAAAAGCACAAATCGTGAATCTGCTTCAAGACTTGCAACAAGAACTGGGGCTCGCCTTACTCTTCATCAGCCACGATCTCGCTATCGTCGAACACATGGCGCATCGCGTGGCGGTCATGTATCTCGGTAAAATTGTCGAAATTGCTGATCGGACGCCACTGTTCTCAGCGCCGTTGCACCCTTACACTCAAGCACTACTATCGGCAGTGCCATTGCCAGATCCCACCTCAAAGACCCACAGAATCGTGTTGCAAGGTGACGTACCAAGCCCAATCAACCGCCCAAAAGGTTGCCATTTTCATACTCGCTGTCCTGTGGCGTTCGATCGTTGCCGCCTCGAAATGCCGGCTTTAAAGGCAACGGCATCCGGTCATTTGGTCAGTTGCCATTTAGTTGGCGAATGATTGAGCCCCTTTACCACTAGGGCATCGCCGCAAAACGCACACGGGTTTGACGAGGTCGTTTTGACGGCACTCACAGAGCGGGTTAAAAGGATACTGCAGTCAACATAAGACAGCCTGTCCCAGGGCGGTTAAATTTATAAGGAGAGTTTAATGTTCAGTCATGTGATGGTGGGCGCAAAGGATTTAGAGGCGTCGAGAAAATTTTATGACGCTGTGCTGGGTGCATTGGGTACTGCCCCTGGGGTAATCAATCGCGATATCAGATATTTTTACCGTAACCCCAAGGGTAGCTTTTCGTTTACGCTGCCCATTGATGGCGAAGAAGCCTGTCACGCCAATGGTGGGACAATCGGGTTTGCCGCAGCGTCTGCAGAACAGGCGCTCGCCTTTCACGAAGCTGGCATTGCCAATGGCGGCACTGCCTGCGAAGATCCACCGGGTTACAGAGAAGGCCCAACTGGCAAAATTTACTTGGCTTACCTTCGAGACCCTGCCGGCAATAAGATTTGCGCACTTTACCGACCCGCTAGCTAATAAGTCGTTGCAGATTGGTCGCGAGTGGGTTTCACTCGCGTCACAAGCAATAGACCGATGAACGACGAGTCGAAACCCAAAGAACCGATACAAGCTTGGCGTGCTGTCGCCGAGTGGTATCACGCTTACTTCACGGGTATCGTTCTTTACACAGTCTCGCGAAAGGGCCCGCAGGAGACAGCGCGGTTTGTCTACGAAATATTCTGCCGGCAACGCTTAGAGCGGTTTTTACCCGGCCTGCAAAAGCTTGGGCTGGATCGGCTTCCCCATGCCGTTGCGGCCGCACAATATCACTATCTATCGAATCACATTGGCGGCGTCTCTGTTGAGTACATGCCAGAGAGCAATCGAAAAGCGTGGATCCGGTATGCGGCCCCTCGTTGGCTTTGGTCTGGGACCGCACTTTGTGGCATCCCGCCAAGTGTTTCGACCGCGATGCTCGAAGGATGGCACGCTCAGAATGGTCTCATGCTTCAAAACCCGAGACTTGGCTTTGTCTGCACCAAGCAGACTGTCGATGGTCAGTCTGGCCTTGAAGGCTATTACTACGAGTATGACCATGAACTGACAGCCCAAGAGCGCTTGCGCTTCGCACGCGACGAAGAGGCACCTGACTTCAATCCCGAACTGGCACCCACCTTGCCCATCGACACATGGCCTGCGGCCAGACTAGCCAAGGCGCACCGCAATTACGCCATTGAATACGTTCGCTCAGCGTTCCCCACCGCACTTCAACTTTGGGGGCCAGACGAAGCAGCACATCACTTACGAATGGCGGGCAAGCTGATCGGGATGCAGTTTTATCATGACACTGCACAACATCTCAGCGGCGATTATGGTCGTGATGCCTTTGGCTTTGCACGTTTCATTGCCGATCTGGGTGTTGCGCACGGCGATAAGACAAATTTTGCGAATACAGGGTCTAGTTTTCGCGTCAATCAGGAGAGTTGGGTTTTTATGGATGGCATTGACAGCGTCGCCCCGCTCTTGGCAAGTGCCTGGAACGGTCTGATTGAAGGCGCCATGCAAGCACACAACCAACGATTGCAGTTGAGTTTTCATCAAGAGCGCGTGGGCCAGCAATGGCTGCTCTCGTGGCAAATCAATGGCTAAGCGAACCGGTTGAACCAAAAACTGATCATGAACAATTCACCGGCAACTATCAGACGCACTGCTTTGGGTGTTCTGTTATTTTGCACCGTGATTGGCGCCATCTCTCGAGGTGTAAGCGAAAGTTTTGCCGTTTTTTTGCTGCCAATCGCACATGAGTTCAACGCGGACCGCGGCGCCCTGACGGGCACCTATTCCGTCTATATGGTTGCGCTGGGCGTGATGTCTCCCATCGCTGGGACGATCTTTGATCGGTTAGGCGCCCGCCTCTGTTACAGCGTGGGCCTATGCGTGATGGGATCAGCCTATCTGTTGGCGTCTCAATCGAGTGCACTGTGGCATTTGTATTTGACGACTGGGCTGGGCGGCGCCATCGGGGTAGCGATGATTGGGATGTTGCCTGCTTCGAGTCTTGTGAGCCGTTGGTTTCAGAAAAGGCTACCGACAGCAATGGGCGTGATTTCTGCGTCTCTTGGCACGGGGTTACTGCTCTTTTCACCCATGATTCAAGCGCTCGTCCAACAACATGGCTGGCGAATCACATTTCAGATCCTGGGCGCACTCTTGCTGTTCGTGATGGTGCTCATTCAGTTTTTACCGTGGGGCCGCATCTCGTTGGGATCCCCCGTCATTGCTGCCGTCAACCGTCAACGAGCCAATGCAGGCGACACTTGGACGCTTCAGCGAGCCTCACAGACGCTCGTCTTTTGGGCGCTATTTGCCGTGATGTTCTTCACCTCTGTCAGCACTTATGCTGTTACCGTCCAACTCGTCGCCTATCTGGTGCATTGCGGATTGTCTCCGATACACGCGGCAACCATTTATGGCCTGGCAGGTATGGCCTCCATCGGTGGCATTATCGTTTCCAGTATGTTGGCCGAGAAAATAGGTGAAGTCAGGGTAGCCATCGTTTCCTATGGCTCCACCATCGCTGGTCTCATCGCCTTAGCGTGTTTTGCCCAAACACCAGTGACAATCGTGCTTGGCCTTTTTATTTTACTGTTCGGAACTATGCAGGGGTCGCGTGGTCCATTAGTTGCTGTCCTGTCGTCCCGAAATTTCGCAGGCGGTCGCCAGACAGGCATTTATGGGGCTGTCCTGTTTGGCATGGGCATGGGTGGTGCATTGGGCAGTTGGGGCAGCGGCGTTCTTTACGACCTCACAGGTGGCTACTTAGCGAGCTTTGTTTTCTCGGCGAGCGGCGCAGCCTGTGGGATGCTACTTTTTTTAACGGTGCCTGGTCTCGGAGGTGGCAAAAAGCGAAGCCCTCGGGTTGTCTAGACAAAAATAGTAAAATATGTGTAAATTTCACGTCAAAGAATAATAACGAGGTAACAATATGTGCAGATGGATGGCCTATTCTGGCGATAGCATCTACCTTGAGGACTTGCTTTACAACCAAAAAAACTCGCTGATTTCACAAAGCCAACGAGCCACCAAATCGGCATGCACGACCAACGGCGATGGCTTTGGTGTGGCCTGGTACGGTGAGAGAAAGAAACCTGGTTTATTCAAAGACGTTCTGCCCGCATGGAACGATGAAAATCTGCGAGAAATCAGTCAACACATCAAGAGCAATTTGTTTTTCGCGCATGTCAGGGCGGCCACCGGGACCGCTGTCTCTCGCATGAACTGTCATCCGTATGCCTACGAAAACTGGTCCTTCATGCACAACGGGAAAATTGGCGACTGGCATCTGCATCGCCGAGAAATCGAAACGCTGATTTCGTCAGCGTTCTACGAGCACAGGCACGGCACCTCTGATAGTGAGGCACTGTTTCTACTGGCGCTTACCATGGGTCTGATGGACGATCCCGTCAAAGGCGTGAGCCTAGCGTTGGCGAAGGTCGTTGAAATCATGCAAAAAACCGGTTCTACCGAGCCGCTGCGGTTTTCGGCCGCCTTGAGCGATGGGCAATCCATTTGGGCCTTTCGATTTTCGAGCGATAACGACTCGCCCAGCCTTTTTTACGGGGCTGCCAGCACGCACGATGGCTTGGCGAAACCAGGCAGTACGACGACCATTGCCTCTGAACCCTCAGACAGCGACTTCAGTCACTGGACTCGCGTGCAAGAATCAAGCTATATCCACTGCCTGAATGGTCACATTTCAGTCAACAGAATGATGGTCTAATTTGGGATAAATCATCCCTCATTAATACATCCTCATGACTGACCAATTGTGCGTATCCATCCCAACCGATGGCGTTGTCTGTGCTTGGGCAATGTCGCCTAGCGGCAAGCAAATTGAACTCAATCTCGACGATATTAGCAACGTCATCGCAGACGATCAGTTATCCGTTTGGCTTCATTTGAATTTATCCAACTCGAACGTTCAACGATGGATAGAGAAAACACCTTTGGTTCCGGCCAGGGCGGTTGACCTCATCAAAGAAGGCATCACAAGAAGCCGGGCCGAAAAAGTAGAGAAAGTTCAAGAATGCTTATTCATGGTCATGAATGATGTCGAACATGAATTTGGCTCTGATGATCTATCGTCTCCCCTGGGAACGCTTTGGGTCATCTTGACGCCCAGGTTAATGATTTCACTGAGGCATCGTCCGTTACACACCACAGACACCCTGCGGTCAGAGTTACGAACCGGTCAAATCAAACCCACGTCTTGCGTCGAACTGTTGCACGAGCTACTAGACCTGCGCGCTGAATTTCTGCGTAGCCTATTATTTCAACTATCAGAGCAAATGGACGATCTCGAAGAAGCTCTGCTCAAAGGTCTCGAGATTACCGATCACGAATCATTGCGACGCATCCGCATTCAGTGCAGCCGCCTCAGACGTCAATTCGGGCCCGAGCTTGTGGCCCTGCATCGATTACAGAAACATCTGCCCAACTGGTACACAAACCATGACAAGGTCAAGTTGATTGATGACCTGGATGTGTTGTCCTTTCTCATTCAGGACACCAGCCACTTACACGATCGGGCGAAGATGTTGCAAGATGAACATGCTGCGCAAATGGCAGAACTTAACTCGCGAAACTTGCAGGTGTTGTCAGTGATGACGGTGATTTTTATGCCGATGACATTGATCACCGGCATCATGGGCATGAACATGGAGGATCTGCCAGGCCTCAAAGAGTCGTTTGGTGTCATCATGGTGCTCATGGCACTTTCAGGCACTGTGGTCTACAGCGTGTTGAAGTATCGAAAGATCATCTAGGGTTATTGCACATGTTGCAAAAAAAAGATCAACTTTTCGCCCGAATCCACCAATCGACCAGGGCAGCACTTTCGGTCACGTTCGGTGATTTTTATCATACCGTGGTGCGGATGGCGTGGTTCAAATTTATTGCTGCCTTTATCATCATTTTTTTATTCAGTAACCTGGTTTTTGGATCTCTGTACGCCCTCAACCCCGACTCAGTCGCAGGGATGAAGAACACTGGCTATCTCGAGTATTTCTTTTTCAGTGTGCAGACACTGTCAACCATTGGCTATGGCTCGATGTATCCGCAAACGCTCTATGGGCAAGTGCTGGTGACTTGTGAAGCGATGTTCGGTCTACTGGGGATGGGGATGTTTGCAGCCCTCGGATTTGCCCGTCTTTCGTTACCGAAGGCACGCGTCTTGTTCAGCAACAAGGTGGTCGTAACCACCTTTGATGGGATCCCCAGTTTGATGTTGCGCGTGGCTCAGGCCCGAAGCAATCGGATCATCGATGCGGAGGTCAACTTGAGCATGTTGTTACGCGAAACAACGGCCGAGGGGATACAGATTAGACGCCTCTCCTACCTGACCTTGCAACGCGACAGAATCCCGCTCTTGAGTTTGACTTGGTTAGTCAGACACACCATCGATGAGACAAGTCCCTTGTATCAGCTTTCAAAAGAAACGCTTGAAAATGGCGACTTCGGACTCATTGCCATGATCAAGGGGATCGATGAGACCGTATCGCAAACCATACATGCCAACCACATGTACGGCTATCAAGACATTCAATGGGGCTACCGTTTTGTCGACATGCACATCAAAAACAGGGACACTGGCGAAACAACGGTCGACATGAGCGTGATTAACGACACCATACCCGCGTGATTGAGCTCAGATTTTTCCAATACCAAACAGAAAGATGCCTGTCAGCACAAACAGTGCAATAAAGACGGTCTCACCGACGAGCATCACCACAGGTTTCCAGCCCAGGGTCATCAGTTCTTCAAATGAAGTTTTTACCCCCGCGGCTGCAATTGCGGTCACCAGCATCCAGCGCGACGTGTCACTTGCAATGGCAATCACAGACGGGCTAAGCACCCCAACGCTCGACAGAAGCACCAGCACAATAAAGGCCAGCATAAACGTCGGGATTAACGGCACCGACGTCTTTTTGGTTTTCTTTTCGGTGTTGACATCAAAAACGGTACCTTCCACATGGTCTTGCCGCTCGTTTTTAGCGTCTTGCGCGAGCGTCTGTCGTTGAAAAAGTAGCGAGATAATGACCACGGCTGGCATCAGCAACATGACTCTGAAGAGCTTGACCACAGTGGCCGTATCGCCAGCCTCAGGGCCTAAGAGCATACCGGCGGCGACCACTTGGGCGACATCGTGAATCGTGCCGCCTAAAAAAATGCCAGACTGTGACGGCGTAGCACCGATTAGCTTAAGCCCAAACGGATAGATGACCATGGCAACCGTGGACAGCACCGTGACCCCAACCACCGTCAAGAGCGTGAAACGATCGTTCTCTTTGCTCTGAGGCAAGACAGATGAAACGGCTAGTGCCGCAGAGGCGCCGCAAATGGCGACGGCCCCGCCCGATAAGACCCCTTCGGCGGCAGGACGTTTAAGCCAACGCGACAACAAGTAGCCACAAAAAATCGTCCCAGCCAAACCCATCATGATCAATAAGCCCGTTGACCAGCCAAGTTTACCCACTTGCGTCAAGGTAATGCGTGCCCCCAGCAGCGCAACACCGCCACGCAGCACCGTGCGACCGCAAAACCCGACGCCCGGGCCAACCTGCACATTCTTGGATAGAAAATGAAAGGCCAGCCCCATCAACAGTGCGTATAAAAGTTGAGGCCCACCGTAGTGCTCGGACACAAACGTCGCTGCCAGGGCGATCACGCCGCACACTAACGTGCCTGGTAGATTCTTTGTAACGAAAGTGCGTGCCGAGCCAAGGGATAGGGTCATGCTGGAGTCGATGTAGGAAGACAAACCGCTTTGCCTTTGAAAGCGGGACAAAAACACAGAGGACTGCAATTTTACACAGCCCCCCGTGTCTTGCAGCGCGTTACGCGCTTTCGAACAGGCGAGTCATCACAAACTCGCGATGGCCCAGCGCTTCAGCGGCCGTATAACGACCGTTGATCGTACGCATCATGACTTCCAGCAACTGGTCGCCCGTTTGATCCATCGTACGCTCGCGTTGCAGCAAACCAGAGCAATCTACGTCGATGTGCTCACTCATGGTGCGAACCGTGCGGGGATTTGCGCAGATTTTGATCACGGGAACAATCGCATTGCCAATGACGTTGCCCTGACCTGTTGGGAAGAAATGCACAACAAAGCCAGAGGCTGCACACAGCGTCACCATTTCAGCCGCAGCGGAAGATGAATCCATGAACCACAGACCTGAATGCGATGGCACTTCCGCTTTATCGATGACGCCGTCGACGGTACATTTCTTACCGATTTTCTGGATGTTTCCGAGCGCCTTTTCTTCAATCGTTGTCAAACCACCCGCGATGTTACCTTTGGTGGGCTGTGACTCAGACAGATCGGTCGTTTTATTACGATTGATCATGTCCTGATACCGGTTGAACATATGCATGAACTGATCACGAACCTCGGGCGTCTTGCAGCGCGCCGCGACGATGTGCTCTCCGCCCGTGATTTCGGATGTTTCGCCGAACACCAAGGTTGTCCCTAGCGCGTGCAAGGTGTCGAAAGCATTGCCTACCGTGGGGTTAGCACCACAGCCTGACGTGGTGTCCGATTCACCGCATTTGGTCGATACCCAAAGTTCAGAAATTGGGCACTCAACACGTTGCTTTTCAGATGCCCACTGCACATATTCTTTGGCAGCTCTGCTAGCACGCATAATGGTCTCGTGATCCCCATGACCTTCGATACCAAAGCCAACCACTGGTTTGCCCGTTTTGGCGATCCCATCGACCACTTTCTTGGTCCAGCCGTCTTCAATACCGATCACGACAACCGCCGCGACGTTAGGGTTGCAGCCTGCGCCAATCAAGGTCGCAAAGTGCAAATCCAAGTCAGCGCCAAATTGCAGGCGCCCATAGGGATGCGGGATCGCCATGGCGCCTTTGATGTTATGCGCAACTGCTTCGGCTGCCGCATTGGACAAGTCGTCCAGTGGCAGAATGACGACGTGGTTGCGCACACCCACGCGACCGTTTTCACGGCGATAGCCCCAGAAGGTGGCGTCTTGAGTCAGAAATGACATGAGAGGATTCCTTTATTACCAGCGTTTTGTTTTGATGTTGTGGACGTGGGCGTGCTCACCTGCTTTGATATCTGCCACCACCTTGCCAATGTCTATCCCGTATTTGATAACGGTCGCGCCAGCAGCCAAATCCTTCATGGCAACCTTATGCCCCAGGGGAATATCAGCGATACAAGGCACGGTAATCGTGCGGTCTTCATCCAAAATCAACGCAGTCAGCTGTTGGCCAGCTTTAACGCCCTCGGTGACAACAACAGCCACGCTGTCGTTGGGGTCGTGCAATACGCAGTGAATCATTTGCGCTCCTCTAGGTTTAAATAAGAGCCATTCAGATGAACTGTCTGACTCGCTTTGACAAAAACGTGTTTACAACAAAGAACAAAAATCATCTCAGCAACAGCTCGCGCCAAGCATCGGCCAGGCCGGGGATTGAAGCCGCGATCTGATCAGAGGCAAGTACCGCCTGATCATCCAGCGAAAACACACAACCACCAGCTTCTTCAATCAGCAATACACCAGCCGCAGCATCCCAGGGGCCCATCGCACGCTCCCAAAATACATCACACCGCCCGGCAGCCAGATACGCCATTTCTAACGCCATGCTACCAGAACGACGTACGCCACCAAGGGCGCGCATGACAGCGCCGAGCTGAGCCAAATACGCGTCCATGAACAAGGCTTTGGGTTTTGGGAACACGGTCGCGGCCAGCCCTTCAATCAGTGAACCCGTGGTGGCCACCTGCAACCTGTTGCCGTTCAAATAAGCACCATGGCCTCTGACGGCAGAGAAAACTTCATCACGATAGGGGTCAGCCACACAGGCCACTTGTGGTTGACCTTGAATCACCAAGGCCAATGAAATACTGCACTGCGGATAGCCGTGCACAAAATTGAGGCTACCATCAATGGGATCGACTACCCAGACGGCACCCTTCGCTGGCCAGTGACCACCCCCTTCTTCACCAAGAAAGGCGTGCTCTGGAAACCGCGCATGCAACTGATCTTTAAAGAACGTCTCGAGCTCACGGTCGAGGTCGCTAGAAACATCACCCGCTGCTTTGACCGTGACCTTGCCTGCCCTAGCCCCACGACGCTCGCGCAGCATGCCCATCCCTTCACGGGCAAGCGCAATGGCAAACTCGCAGGCCTCTTGCAGCCGTTGATCAGCAATCGGGGCAGGCGTCATGGGCAGAGGATGACCTTCGCTGAAGAGGCAATCCCTTTATCCAAATCACGGAAGGCTGCGGCACCGTCCTGCAAAGCACGCACGTCAAGCCAAGCCAGATTGCCAAACACGCCTTTGTAGATCAATTGCACAGTGGCACGCAGATCGGCCGTTGTATAGGTATACGTACCCAGCAAAGTAATCTCGGCGAGCGTTAGCCGGCGCATATCGATTTCGCTGGCCCAATCCTGCAAGCCGACATGCATCACCACACCACCTGCTTTCACGCTGGCGATAGCGGTGACGCGCGTAATTTTTGATCCAACCGCGTCCATCACATAATCAAAAGACGCTTGCGCTGGCGCTGCTTCTTTAGGATTGTAAGTTTTCACACCTGCGTGCTGTTCGAGTTGTTCGCGGCGCAGTGGGTTGATTTCTGCAACCGTGATGTCTGTGCAACCGTAATGTTTCAGTAGCAAGGCCGACAGCATGCCGATTGCACCACCGCCCAAAATCAGAACTCGGCACTCGGGAATCGGTCTGACCAGCACACGCATCGACAGATTGATCGCATGTAATGCCGTCGCCGCAGGTTCTGTGACAGCCGCATGGATCGGTGACATGTCCTGAGGCATCTCAATCAAAGAGGAGGCCGGGATCGACATTTGCTCAGCAAAAGCGCCAGGCCGCGTCATCCCCACCATCGTTCTATTGGCGCAGAGATTATTGCGACCTTGCACACAAAACTCGCACACCCCGCAGGTAATAAGCGGATTGCCTGTGACGCGAGTACCAACCGCATAACGGGTCGATGCAGTTTCAAGGACCGTACCGCAAAACTCATGACCTAGCACCAAACCGGGCAGACGACGTGGATCATGTCCATGATAAGCGTGCATATCCGAGCCGCAAATGCCGACCGCGTCAATTTTCAGAATCACTTCATCCTGTTCAAGTACGGGATCCGGTAATGTCTGTAACTGGACTTCGTTAGGTTGGGTGTAGACCAAAGCATGCATGGTGAATGTCCTTTTCGTTATTTAGCCGTAAAGCCGCCATCAATCATGATGGTCTGACCAGTGATGTAAGCAGAGGCGTCGCTAGCAAGAAACACCGTCAGACCATACAAATCTGCCAGCTCACCATTACGACCAATGCAGGTCTGCTTGGCGTTGTGCTGAACCAATTCTGCATTACCAAAAACGGGTGCAGTCAACGCAGTCGGAAAAAAACCGGGCCCTATCGCGTTGCAGTTAATCCCTTGGGCTGACCATGCTTGGGCAGTGGCTCGCGTCAATTGAACGATACCGCCCTTGCCAGCACCGTAAGGTGCGCTATTGGGAAACGCGCGGTAGCTTTGCAAGCTGGCAATATTGATGATCCGCCCCCAGCCTCGCGTGGCCATCTGAGGGGCCAGGGCCTGGGTCAAGAAAAACGGCGCACTCAAATGAAGGTTAATTTGGGTTTGCCAGGTCGTTGGGCTGACGTCGGCAAACGCTTCACGTTGATTGATGCCCGCCGCGTTGACGAGGATGTCGATCGCACCCGACGCCAACGCGCGTTCTGCGCCCACTTGAACTGCTTCAATATCCGCAAGATCACAAGACACACAGCTTGCCTCAATGCCTTGATGATTGAGGCGTTGGGCAGACTGCTCGAGTGCCTCTAACCGGCGGGCCATCAGCACGACACGGGCACCTGCTAACCCCAGTGCAGTCGCCATCGCCTCACCAATGCCAGAGTTACCCCCTGTCACGAGCGCCGTCTTACCTTGCAAAGCGAAAAGAGAGGCTAGCTTCATACCTCGACGGGCACGCCCAGATCAAACGTTTCAGTGGGGAAATATTTCGCCAAGCGATCATCGGCCGTGCGGGCATGTGCCTCCATCCCCTCCAAACGTGAAATGCGCGCAGTCACTTCACCGATGTCACGAGCCGCTGCACGCGTCATTTTTTGCCACGTCAGTGTTTTCATGAACTTGTGAACAGAAAGGCCACCCGAATAACGCCCGGCACCTTTGGTCGGCAGCACATGGTTGGGACCACTTGCTTTGTCACCGTACGCAACTGTCGTTTCTTCACCGAGAAACAATGAGCCATAACAGGTCAACGTGTCTAGCCACCAATCCAAATCACTCGCATGAACTTCAAGATGCTCAGAGGCGTAACGATCCGACAATGCGGCAACTTCTTCACGGCTATCACAAACAATCACTTCCCCGTAATCTCGCCAGGCACAGCCTGCAGCATCGCGCGCAGTGGGTGGCAAGGCTTCGATCAAGGCAGGGATGCGCTGCATGACGTCGCGTGCCAGTTTTTCACTGGTGGTAAACAACCAAGCGGGCGATTCGTGGCCGTGCTCGGCCTGACCCACTAGATCACTGGCGACAATGGCTGGATCGGCCGTTTCGTCGGCAATCACCGCCACTTCTGAAGGGCCTGCAAAGACATCAATCCCCACTTTGCCAAACAGGGTCCGTTTAGCTTCCGCGACGAATTTATTGCCGGGCCCGACAATGACATCGGCCGGCTTGCCGCTGAACAAGCCGTACGCCATGGTGGCAATTGCTTGAACCCCACCAAGGGTCATGATGACATCCGCACCCGCTTTATCAAAGGCGTACATGAGGTAAGGGTGCATTGGGCCGCCTCTGAACGGGCCCGAGCACGCGATGATCGTTTTGACGCCAGCTGCTTTCGCCGTCGCAACGCCCATGTAGGCGGAGGCAATGTGCGCATAACGACCCGCTGGCGCATAACAACCCGCGACATTGACGGGCAACACTCGCTGCCCAGCGGTTACACCAGCATGCAACCCCGTGCTGAACTCACTCATGGACTGACGCTGAGCGACAGCAAAATCAAACACTTGCTTGATCGCAAAGTCAATGTCTTGGCGAACTTGCTGTGGCACTTTTGCGGCGTTCGCATCCAGCGCTGCTCGGGTGACAATGAAATCACCCTCCCACTTATCCAAAACCTTGGCATAGTGACGCACCGCTTCAACACCATCCTTTTGAATGGCTTCAAGCATTTCGTTGACGACCTTTTGGGCTGTCGCGGTTTCGGTCTCTGGCGTCTTGGCGGCTTTCTTCAAATACTGGATGCTCACTTGCATTCTCCAAAATTAATCGTTCGTGCTTATTTACTCTGGGCAAACTCTCGTAACTTGGGGTCGTCCTGGACAAGTTTGAGAAAGTCGCCCGTGACGTACTGATTGACGTCTGGCACAGTTGGGATTGCCCCTGTCTCTTTCATAAAACCACCAATGGCGGTAAGCCAGCCATCGACCTGTGATGCACCTTTGCTACGATCAAACAGTTGGATCTGAGCAGCTAAGTCAAAAGTTGGCTGGGTGTCAAACTCTTTGTTCATCATGGCTTCACTGATATTGACACCACCCTTGCTGTAGAAGTCTTTCATCAGGACAAGGGATTCCTCGTGATGATTGCTTATCCATGAAAAAGCACGAAAATAGACGGCAAGGTACTTGGCAACCAATTCAGGATGCTCTCGCGCATAATCACCTCGGGCAATGAGCACTCCAGGGACGGTCGCGCCGCTATCTTTGCCACTGCACACCACTTTGGCGTCTGCTTTGTCTTCAACGGTATAAATATTGGGCGCCCACAAACCTGTCAGATCAGCGTTACCAGATGACAAGGCTGAGATAATCTCTGCCTGGCCCATATTCTTTACCAGCACATCTGATTTGTTCAGCCCATATTTTTTCAAACACGATCGAACAGCGTAATCGACCGTAGAGTTTGCAGTGAGCATAATCGTTTGACCACGCAAGGTAGCCACTGGGTCCTTGGCAAACTCAATGGCTTTATTTTTACTTGCTACTAAGGCGTTAGCGGCAGACTGGTCATTAGTAATGCCAATGGTTTTAATCCCAAAGCGCTGATAGCCAAGTACAGCAGGCACCGACCCAGTACCACCGACATCCCAAGACTTCGCCGCCGCAGAGGCGATTTGTGGCACACCCGCTGGGAAGGTGCTGAACTCAGGCGCTAGACCGACCTCCTTCCACCACCCTTTCTCCGTGGCAACATAGTAGGGCAATGCCCAATAAAGCGCGGGCTGATAACTAATCTTGATGGGTGTCAGCGTTTGTGAAAATGCAGATGACGCCCAGAATGAGGCGATAAACAAGCTGGCAAGAGATTTTTTTAACATGGTTTGTTCCTTTGCAACACTGGTGAAATATTAATGATCGATCCCTGCGTGCTCTTCCCTCAGCGACTTCCAGATTCGCGTGCGCAGGTGCACGAACGACTCTAGATCCATGACATCCTCGATGCGTTGTAGCGTGTCCCAGTTTTCAGCTTCGCGCACCGGTTTAATATCAATGACCTCTTTGACTCGACCTGGCCTAGCCGCCATGATGACCACCCGATCAGCCAGATAGACGGCCTCTTCTACCGCATGCGTAATAAACAGCACCGTCCGCGGGTTCTTGCGTGCCAGCTTAACCAGCTCTTCTTGCATCACCACACGCGTCTGAGCATCTAACGCACCGAACGGTTCATCCATGAGCAACACATCGGGGTCAAGGGCATAGGCGCGAGCGATCGCGACCCGTTGCTGCATACCGCCCGACAATTGATGCGGATACGCGGATTCATAGCCTTGCAAATTCATCAGGGAGATATAGTGGCGAATGATCTTGTCGCGCTCTTGCGCGGGGATTTGCTTCGCACGCAGTCCAAAATCAATGTTGTCATAAACTGACTTCCACGGAAACAGCGCAAACTGCTGGAAAACAACCGCGCGATCGGGACCTGGTGCGACGACCTTCTTGCCTGCCACCGTCAATGCTCCGGACGTCGGAAACTCCAAGCCCGCTGCCATGCGCATACAAGTCGTCTTGCCACAACCCGAGGGCCCCACGATGGCAACAAACTCTTTGTCGCGAACCTCAAGATCAAACCCTTCAATGATGGGCACTAAGCTCCCATCGCGCTTGAAGACACGTCCGATTTGCTGGAATAAGATATTGCTCATATTTTTTTCTAATGAATTTGTCTGTGTTTCAGCAACACGATTTCAAGACGCCGTAGCGCAATGTCAATCAGCAAACCGACCATACCAATGGCAAGCATGCCACTCATGACGATGTCAGTTGCAATCGCGCCCTGACCTTTGACCATTACATAGCCCACGCCGCTCGACGCGACAATCAGCTCAGCACCGACAAGCGATAGCCATCCTGCCCCCGCGCTAATCCGCAGACCTGCAATGATGCTTGGGATAGCCGCTGGGCACAAAACCTCGGTCAATGTTCGATAATGACCGACGCCCAGCATGCTTGCGGCCTCTAAGTAACGAACTTCGATGCCTGTGGCACCTCGGTAGGCGTTGATCAAGCAAGGCGGGAAGGCACCCGCAAAAATGATCAAGGTCGGCCCGCCAATCCCGGTACCAAACCATAAGGCGGCGAAAGGCAACCAGGCAACGGGTGCGATGAATCTCAACCCATCAAACAAGGGCGACACCAGATCATCCAGCCAGCGAAACCAGCCCATCAGCAAACCGAGTGGCACCCCAACGATGGCAGCCAAACCAAAGCCCAATGCAAAGCGTTGTAGGCTAGAGGCCATATGTTGCCAAAGCGTATATCCGGCAAACGGGTGAATCGCCAAGTCCACCAGTCGCATCATCACCACGTGGGGCAAAGGTAGGAATTGACTTGGCGCTAGGTCGAGCGCCCCTGCCAAGTACCAAATCCCCAAGAAGGCGCAGGCGCCAGCAAACGACAGACCTTTCATGATTCCACCCTCACCACTCGCCAAGGTATCGCTAGGGTCTCGATCCAACCAAGCACCGCCGTGGTCACCGCCCCGCACGATGCCACAAAGACCATCGCCACCAGAATCATTGCCGGGTAAATATCTTGCGCGCCTTGATTCAGGATGCTACCCAAGCCATATAGCGCGCCCACCAATTCAGCTGCCACCAGCGTGGTCCAGCTCGCCTGCAAGGAGAGACGCAGTCCGGTGAAAATCATGGGTGCAGCGCCTGGCACTAACACCTGCGTTGCAAGCCGCCAGCCCCGAATCCCCAGCATACGGGCGGCTTCAAGGATAGGGGTGTCAATATTGCGCACACCCGTATAACTGTTAATCACCGATGGCACGAACGCGGCAACAAAAATCACCAGTAACTTTGCGGCGTCACCCAAGCCGAGCCAAACGATCGCCAGCGGAATCCAAGCAAGGGGCGGCATCGGACGTAGCAGCAAAAAAGCCGGATTTAAAAAGGCTTCAGCCCGACGTGAATGCCCCATCAACAGCCCGAGTGGCACACCCACGACGCTGGCAATCGTAAAACCAAGCAACACCAGTTTCAGACTATGCAAAATATGTTGATGCAACAATCCATTGCCATACCCAGAGAACGCGATTTGTTCAAATGCCACCCAGACGTCGATCGGCATTGGGAATCGTGCAGCCGATACCCAACCAGTCACCACAGTCAATAGCCACCAACTAACCAGCACCAGCGCGACCGACCCCAACCTTAAGAAGAGGCGGCGCGAATGAGGAAACCATGACTGGGCTTTTTGACGCATTGCTAGCACTTGTCTCGTTATTTATTTATATGTAAGCGTTTGCATCAATTAAACACGAATAGATTATTTGCTGTCAATCAAAAACTTGGCAGCTATCTGTTATATAGGGGAAATCACCTATTAACTCAGCGTAATCATGCTTTGCTTTCGATGCAAACGCTTGCAATTTTTACTCAACTAGTCGATCATAACGACCATGCACAAGACCGTACGGATCGAAGATGTCGCTAAAGTTGCTGGGGTATCTACCGCCACGGTGTCGCGCGCACTCTCTCAGCCCCAACGGGTGCGAGAAATCACTCGCCGCTTGGTGCAAGATGCCGTCGACAAACTAGGTTATATCCCTGATGCGAGCGGCCGAGCCTTGGCTTCTGGGCGCACTAAAACGGTTGGCTGCCTCATCCCAACCCTTGATCACGCCATTTTCGCGCGCAGCACAGAAGCCCTTCAAACGACATTAGCAGAGGCAGGCTATCAGTTGCTCGTTGCCAGCCATAATTACGATCTCGGTCACGAAGTACTCTTGGCTCAAGCCTTGCAACAGCGTGGCGTCGACGCCATGGTATTGGTCGGCGCCAAGCACGACCCAGCGCTCTGGAAAATGCTGCTCTCCTGGCGCCGCCCCGCCATGTTGACTTGGGTCTGTGACCCTCGCTTGCCATCGGTGGGTTTCGACAATCATGCGATTGGCGCGCTGGCTGCCCGACACTTGTTAGATCTGGGACACCGGCGGATTGGATTGATCTCTGGTTTCACTAAACACAACGACCGTGCGCAGGCGCGCTTTATGGGGGTACTTGAGACACTCATGGCGGTCGGCATCAACCTGGAACCGCACTGGGTCAGCTACCAAAATTTGAATATCAGTGGCGGACGTCTCGGCTTGCTCGAACTGTTCAAGCGTGGCCCCGCCCCCACCGCTGTCATCTGCGGCAATGATCTGCTTGCCACGGGCGCATTCCTTCAGGCGCAAAGGCAAGGCTTAAAAATCCCTGACGACTTGTCTATTTGTGGGGTCGATAATCACGAGCTGGCCAGCGAAATGAGCCCGGGCTTGACGACGGTCAGTTTGCCAACAACCGACCTAGGTCGGATTGCCGCCATACAAATACTCGCCGCCTTGGCGGGCGAGCCTATCGCCCAACAGTCGCTCTTGCCTATTAGCCTGATCAAGCGGGGCACGAGTGCGCCGCCTGCAACTCAGTGAAACATCTTTGCCATTGCCTGAATCGCATTGGTTTTGGTGCCGTCAACATCCATCCCGGCCCACTGATGTAGAAATGTTCGATATCCAGAGGCCCTGCTCGATACAAACCTTGATCAGCCAAGTCTCGGCGGCTATTTACCGACTGTTGTCGAAGCTTGCCAGTGAGTTAACCCAGAGCAAACACATTCGGGTATTGCCCATCACCTGGTCAACAAAAAAGACAACCAAAGCAAAATTCAGAGCATTCTGTTGCATTCCTCTGACCATCACCAAAGACGAACTTGAGCGACGTGTTCGTGCTTTTGGACTGGGTGATGGAATTTCTAACATTCATGTTATCGCACAAGGTAGGACCTATCTTCTTGCCGACAACAACAGTCACTTTTCTATCGATGATGACGTCATCATTTTGCACGGCGTTAGCTTTAAAAAGATATAGCCTGCACCTCAAAAATTAAGTAAAGTGGCGCCATCTTCCGACAAGCAAAGGTAACGCCGCCATGCTGCAAGCGCCGAATGAGCCGACCGACGCATCCCCCATCCCTTCGGCGCAACAGGCCGACCTTTTAAAACAAATTCAGCTATTACAAACCCTCCAAAAGGCCTTCGGCTTTCACCAGCAGGGGCAGTTTGATGAGGCCCGCGCGCTTTATGAGCGTATCCTTGACACCGACCCTAAGAACTTTGAGGCACTACAGCTGCTGGGGGCGATGTCTAACCAGACACAAGAATTCCAGCGCGCGGTCGAATGCTTGACCGCCGCCATTGACTTGAATCCTGACTACCCCGAAGGGTATAGCAACCGAGGTTGTGCTTATCGAAGTTTGAAGCAATACCGTGAAGCGGCGCAAGATTTTCAACGGGCGATTGCCCTCAAGCCCGCTTACCTTGACGCCTATTACAATCAAGGAAACTTACAACTCGAATTAAAGCAACTCGACGAAGCAATGACGAGCTTTAACCACGTCATTGCCCTCAAACCAGATCATGCGCAAGCTCATCTCGCGCGTGGCAACGTCTACCAAGAGGCCAAACAGTTCGACAAGGCCCTCGAATGTTACGACCAAGCGATTGCCCATCAGCCTGCTTATGCAGAGGCATATAACAACGCCAGCATGGTGTTGATTGAACAGCGTCAATGGCGAGACGCAATTGCCGTGGGTTCGAATGCGCTTGCACTCAAACCCGGTTACGACTTTCTGCGCGGCATCCTGCAACATGCCAGAATGAACATCTGCGATTGGGAAGCATACACAGACAACGTCGCCGACATTGTTGCCCGCGTTGAAGCATCAGAAAAAGTCTGCAATCCCTTTGCACTGCTTGCCCTGGTGGATGATCCGGCAGTCCAATTGCAGTGCGCGACGATTTACGCTCAAGCCAAATTCCCGACGAGCAAGGTGCTTGGCGATATACCCAGAGCTGCCCAGGCACCTAAAATCAGAGTCGGATATTACTCAGCTGATTTTCATCAGCACGCGACCGCCTACTTGATAGCAGAGCTTTTCGAAAAGCACGATAAAAGCAAATTCGAGATGATTGCTTTCTCGCTCGGGCCTAACAAGCCCGATGAGATGCGCACACGCCTCCAGGCATCATTTGATCAGTTTTTAGATGCGTCAGCGCTAAGTGACCTTGAAATCGCCCAACTGAGCCGAGCGCTTCATATCGACATTGCCGTTGATCTCAAAGGCTACACCGCAGAGAATCGAACGGGTATTTTCGCTTTTCGTGCAGCCCCGGTGCAAGTCAGTTATTTGGGTTATCCCGGCACCTCAGGTGCTGACTTTATGGATTACATCGTTGCCGATCACGTCGTTATCCCAGACACGAAGCGCGATTGTTACAGCGAACAGATTGTCTACCTGCCGCAAAGCTATCAGGTCAACGATAGGCAGCGAAAGATTTCGGATAAGCGTTTTTCTCGTGCAGAACTTGGCTTACCTGAGCAAGGATTTGTCTTCTGTTGTTTTAACAAAAACTACAAAATCACCCCTCACCTATTTGCTGCCTGGATGCGAATTTTACAAGCAGTGGATGCAAGCGTGTTGTGGCTTTTTCAAAATGATGTCAACGCCTCTAATCATCTCAAAGCAGCCGCCCAACAACATGGGATTGATCAGGATCGACTGGTTTTCGCGAGCGAAATCCCCATGTCTGAACACCTCGCCAGACATCGCGCAGCCGACCTTTTTTTAGACACACTACCGTACAACGCGCACACCACCGCCAGCGATGCCCTCTGGGCTGGCTTACCCGTCATCACGCTGATCGGCTCGTCATTCGCGAGCAGAGTGTCTGCGAGTCTGCTGACCGCCATCGACTTACCAGCATTGATCACCACGTCCTTGCCAGAATATGAAGCGTTAGCCATCGCACTGGCCAAGACGCCGGATCGTCTGCAAGCGCTAAAGCAGAAGCTATCTGACAACCGAATGACAACGCCCTTGTTCGACACGCCAAGGTTCACCAAACAACTCGAAGACGCCTACCAGCAGATGATGGCCCGATACTGGGCTGGATTGGCACCGCAAACACTGGTGATTGAAGCCGCCTAGCAACTGACATCGACTGGACTCTGGATGACAACGATGGAAACCCTTGATGCAGCAAACACCAGAGATTTTTACAAAAATCTTGCTAGCATTCATGAAATTATCGATGTCACCAACCTTGATCTGTACGTTGACGTACCTGAGGATTGGTCGATTTTTATGACAGATGTCGTGGCGTCGTCTGCCGCCATTGCAGCCGGGCAGTATAAAAACGTCAATATTGCCGGTGTGGCAACCATCACGGTGATCCAAAATATCTGCCGAGGGCTCGAGCTACCGTTTGTGTTTGGTGGAGACGGTGCGGCCTTGCTAGCCCCTGATGAGGTGACCCAGACCATCGGTGATGCCTTGATCAACCTCGCCAAACAAGTTCAGCAACAACTGCAACTGACCTTGAGAGTGGGTTGCATCCCGATCAAAGTCATCCGAGGCCTGGGGGCAAATATTCAAGTGGCGAAATTCGAGCCTAGCCCAGAGAACCAGCTCGCCATGGTGACAGGCGGTGGTCTTCAAATCGCGGACAAATTACTGAAAGCCGAGGACAGCCGCTACTTGATTCGCAGCGATCGTGAGGTGACGATTTCACTAGAGGGATTGGAATGTCGCTGGAACGAAGTCAGCTCGGTCAATGGTCAAATGATGACGCTTATCGCGCAAGGGATGCAGGGCTCATTGACCTCATACCGGGAAATTATTCAACAAATCAAGCGGGTAGCGCCAAATTCCCGCCCGTTGCGGCATGACAATATCCCGATGACGTGGCCTCCTAAATTTGTCGTGGCCGAAATGAAACTCAAAACAAAAAATCTGTTAGCGCGTTGGATACAAACAGCTCGTGTAACGCTACTGACGGGTATCTTTACGCTGATTGTCAAGACACAACGAACTAAATCTGACTCAGTGACGGCCAAGTACCTAGATTTGCTCACGAGAAACACCGATGACATCAAAATTGATGACTATCTGCGCATGGTCATCGATGTCAGCCCCTCCCAGGCGGCTGAAATTCTCGCTTTGTTAGACACGCTGGAAAAATCCGGTCATATTAAGTACGGCGTCCATTTTTCAGATTCAGCACTGTTCACCTGTCTGGTTTCTTCGCTGGCCGTCCACACACACTTTATTGATGGTAATGATGGGGGCTATGCCCTTGCTTCAAAGCATCTCAAGCAAAAATTCGCAAACTAATCGAATTCATTAGGGTAAGACATAGTATCTGCGGGCTACCAACTAGCCAACCGCGTTATATCATTGGGCACATTCAATCCATGCTTATTTGAAGCAAGCCCCCCTGCGCAGCCATTGGGCAGGATAGTCATCGCCGTGCCAAGGAGAAAAACAATGGGATCACCACCCAACACACCGCAAACCGAAACCACCAAAGCGGGATTCTGGCCACAGGGGTGGTGGAAATTGATGGAATTCAGGATCGGTATTTTTCCGTTTCCTATTTATATTCTCGCTGGCTGTTTGATCGCAGGACTTGTTGCGATGAACAAACTGCCCAATGAAATATCCATCGCCATTGTCATGTTTGCGTTTTTCGGGTTCACCCTCGCTGAAATAGGCAAGCGGATACCGATTATCCGAAATATTGGGGCAGCCGCCATTTTCGCGACCTTTATCCCTTCAGCGATGGTGTACTACGATCTGTTGCCCAAAACAATCGTCAAAGTCACCTCAGACTTTACGAAATCTTCAAATTTTCTCTATCTATTTATTGCCAGTATCATCGTAGGCAGCATTTTAAGTA
The DNA here is from genome assembly GCF_964834465.1 of Jezberella sp. Classification (NCBI taxonomy): domain Bacteria; kingdom Pseudomonadati; phylum Pseudomonadota; class Betaproteobacteria; order Burkholderiales; family Alcaligenaceae; genus Jezberella; species Jezberella sp. Next base: position 66,367 of record NZ_CBAZRM010000013.1, on the reverse strand, counting down.
TGGATCGCCAAGTCCTTATCAAGGGCTTTCTTAAGATCTTTATTCCCTTGGCGGCTGGCACCGTTGTCGCTGGCTTGGTGGGGACAGGGGTCGGCACCTTGTTAGGCTTAGGCACTTACCATACATTCTTTTTTATCGTGGTCCCTATCATGGCGGGCGGCGTCGGTGAAGGGGCCATCCCCCTGTCGGTAGGTTACGGTCAAATCCTGCATCAAGATCAAGGCGAGTTATTTGCAACCGTGCTGCCACCTGTCATGATTGGCAGTCTAACGGCCATTCTTCTTTCCGGCATTTTAAACTTTGTCGGCAAACGCTATCCGCAGTTCACGGGCGAAGGAAGTCTGCAACCCGGCAGCGAAAACGCACCTGCCAAGTCGTTACAAGAAGACAACTCAATTAAAACCGATGTGACTCACATTGCAGCCGCTGGTGTCACAGCGCTGGTGTTATACATCGTTGGCCTTGTTTGCTTCAGGCTCTTTGATTTGCCAGCCCCCGTTGCCATGCTGTTTTGCGCCGTCGCAGTCAAGTTAACCAGGGCAGTGTCTCCTCAGCTAGAGGAGGGTGCTTATGTTGTGTATAAATTTTTCTCTACCGCCGTCACGTACCCCCTGCTGTTCGCAATCGGCGTATCGATGACACCGTGGGACAAACTGATCGCCGCTTTCAATATTGCCACGGTTATCACTATCGTTGCCACTGTGGTCACTTTAATGGCCGTTGGCGCTCTAGTCGGGTATTGGTTAAAAATGTACCCTATCGACACTGCGATTGTGAACGCCTGTCATAGCGGGCAAGGGGGCACAGGAGACATTGCCATTTTGACGGCTGCCAACCGGATGACCTTGATGCCATTCGCGCAGATTGCGACCCGAATCGGTGGGGCAGTCACCGTCACCCTTGTGCTGGTTATCCTGTCCCGTATTTCTTAGCTATCCGTCAAAGTACAACTGAGGCAGACAAATGAAACGTTTTGGCTATTCGTTAACCTCGTCGTTAGCTGCCTGTTGGCTTTGTTTCATTTCGCCCTTCGCGGCGCACGCTGGGGCTTATCCAGACCAACCGATACGAATCGTTGTGCCTTACCCTGCAGGGGGGGGCACTGACTTTGTATCGCGCCTCGTCGGCACGAAGCTGGCAGAGCTCACGGGCTGGCAAGTCATTATCGAAAACCGCCCCGGCGCAGGCGGTAATTTGGCGGTCGATGTCGTGGCCAAAGCACCACCAGATGGCTACATGCTGGTGATGGCACAGCCAGATAACGCCAGTCTGGGCCCTTGGCTTTACTCCAGCGTCACCTACGATACGGTCAAGAGTTTTGCGCCAGTGATCCAGGTTTCGGTCACCCCGGAAGCAATCGCGAGTTCAGCCAAATCGTCCATCAAAACCCCAGAAGATCTCGTCGCCAAGGGCAGATCACCCGAGGGGCTCAAGTGGTCAACCGCTGGCGCCGGCACCATGGGGCATTTGGTCGGCGAAGACTTCAAGAGTCGAACTCAAATCAACTTGCTTCAAGTGCCTTACAAAGGTGCTTCACCAGCACTGACGGACGTCATGGGCGGCAGCGTCGACGTTTACATTGGCACACTCGCCTCTACCGTTGCGCTCGTGGAGAGTGGACGGTTGAACCTCGTTGCCGTGGCGACCTCAAAACGCTCACCCCGATTTCCAGAGGTGAAGACACTAGACGAAACCGTTGCAAAAGGGGTGGATTTTGGGGTTTGGATGGGCTTGTTGGCCCCCGCAGGCACTCCTCCCGACAGAGTCAGTCGATTAAATCAGGAAATTAATCGCGTGCTGAAAATGCCCGATGTGGCCGCGAAAATGGCAGAGACAGGTGTTGAGCCAGTTGGCGGGACATCTGCAGAATTTGCTTCGTTTGTAAAAAAAGACTATGAACGCTGGGGTGTCTTAGCTAAAACGTCCGGGGTCAAATTAGACTGATCCGCCGCGCGGCCGGGCCTGGTTTATCGATGCGACCGGGTCATCGCGTCAAGTAACACTTTATTGAACATGTCGGGATCTTCGATTTGAGGCGCATGACCGAAACCGGGAAACTCAACGAGCGCACCTTTAGGAATCGTTTTAATCACTTGCTTGCCCAACTCGCTATAGCGCCCCAGTTTGGCTTTGACGTCTGGCGGCGCAATATCGCTACCAATCGCAGTGGTGTCTTTATCCCCAAGCATCAGGGTCGTGGGCACCATCAATTTCGAAAACTCATAGACGACTGGCTGAGTGAAAATCATGTCATAGATCAGCGCAGAATTTAAGGCAACGAGTTTATGCCCGGGGCCGCGGTTCAACCCTGCCAGCATCTCAACCCACTTGTCATATTCAGGCTTCCATCGTCCAACGTAATACACATTTTTCTCGTATTCTCGGATGCCTTGCGCTGACACCTTCAGTTCACGTTCAACCCACTGATCAACGGTACGACTCGGCACGCCGAGGGCTTTCCAATCTTCCAAGCCGATGGGGTTGACCATCAACAACTGTTCTGTGTCTCTTGGATACATCAGCGCAAAGCGCGCGGCCAACATACCGCCCGTCGAATGGCCTAAAACAATCACTCGTGAGGCTTCAATGCTCTGCAACAGTGCCATGGTGTTTGTAGCTAGCTGCTGAAAGCTGTACTGGTAATGGGCTGGTTTGGTGGACGCACAGAAACCGATCTGGTCTGGCACGACCACGCGATAACCGCTTTTGGATAAGGCGGCGATGGTGGTCTCCCAGGTCGCGCCGCAGAAATTCTTGCCATGCATCAGCACCACGGTGTGCCCATTGGGCTTACCTGCCGGATTAACATCCATGTACGCCATTTGCATTTGCTGGCCTTGCGATACAAACCGGTAGTGCTTCAATGGGTACGGATATTGAAAACCTTGCAATTCAATCCCATAGGTTCGCTCTTGCGCCATCACCGCCCCCCCCAGCTGAAGCAAGACAAAGCCCAAGCACATCAAAGTTTTACTCATCAACAAACGCATTGCAAAAAACTCCTGGATTAAAGTGGTGCTCGCACTGAGTGTGGCAATTTCTCGTATAGTCAGATGTGATAGCTGCACGATACTTAAAAGCCATCGTCTTGAAAACCTATTTACCGGAGCCAACACTATGCCGTTCTACGAGAAAGGGGCTGTCAGTATCCATTACGAAGAAGAAGGTGATGGCCCACCTTTGTTGATTATCCCTGGGGGCGGCTTAGACTCATCGCGAGCGTTCTTCTCAACGCTCTCTCCCTTTGACCCCATGCAGGCGTTTAAGGACAGTTACCGTTGTATCACCATGGATTTACGCACAGCGATCAGCGGTAAATCGAGCGGCCCGTTAGAAATTTCGCGCCCTTGGGATGCCTTTACCGATGATCAACTCAACTTAATGGACTATCTGGAGATAGAAAAGTTCCTGGTCATGGGATTTTGTATCGGCGGCCCATTTATCTGGAATTTGCTCAAGCGTGCCCCTGACCGTGTCATCGCGGCAGTGAGCGCACAACCCAGCGGTTGGCGCCACGAAAAGCCTCGTCTGGGATACGAAAGCAATATGGCGAAATGGGGTCCTGCCATTTGTGCCCAACGTCCCGAGTTAAATATGGCGATGATCGAAGCGTTTCTGGACAATATGTATTTGAAACGTGCTGACTTTGTTTACACCGTCGATCGCGACTTTGTTAGCCAATGCCAGACACCCGTCTTCGTGATGCCTGACGATAGTCCGCCGCACCCCTACGACATTGCGATGGAAGTGGTACGCTTGGCACCCAAAGCAGAGGTCAGCATTTACCCTTGGAAGACATCCCCAGCATTAATCCCGGTCGCCGTAGCACAAGCACGCGAATTTTTGGCACGCCAATCCAGCACTTAAAGAATCAGTTATGGAAATCAGAGACGCCTTACCCGCCGATGCAGGCAGCATTATGGCAATCTACAACGATGCGGTGATCAATACCACCGCCATCTGGAACGACATCACGGTCGACGCACCGAACCGAGTGAACTGGATGGCTGAGCGACAAAAGCTTGGCTATCCCGTGCTGGTGGCTGTCGATGCGCAAAACAACGTGCTCGGTTACGCCAGTTTTGGCGACTGGCGGGCATTCGACGGCTACAAGTACACCATCGAACACTCGGTGTACGTGCATAAGGACGCTCGTGGATCAGGGATAGGCAAACAACTGATGCAAGTGCTGATCCTCAGGGCAAAATCCCTTGGTAAGCATGTGATGGTTGCCGCGATCGAGGCAGGCAATGAGGCCTCGATTGAGTTGCACAAGAAAATCGGCTTTATCGAAGTCGGCATGATGCCCGAGGTGGGCGTCAAATTTGGCCGATGGCTTGACCTCGCCTTCTTGCAGCTCAAACTGAGTGACGCCCCCCCACCTTAAGCCACCCGAGAGATCGCCAGCTCTTCACCGAGCGATTGCATCAACTGAGCCGCCGACGTGGCTCTCGCTTTTTGATAGGCTTGGCCCACCCATAAGCTCTGATATTCGCCATCACTTTCCCGGGCAGCCCATTGCCGGATAGGCCCCGTCGCGGTGTTCTGAATTGGAAAAGGTAAATACGGTTGATCTTGCATTCGGCGGATGAATTCGTTATCGATGCCTTGGGCCCGTCTGCCAGAAAAGGCGCGCGTATAAGCGACAGCGCGCTTTGGTTGACGCAAAATCAGATCCTTGTGTGCTGCACTGGCACCCGATTCATCCACGCACAAAAACGCGCTACCCATTTGGACAGCCGTCGCACCACGCGCCAGCTTCGCCGCGATATCAGCACCTGTCATCACGGCACCAGCCGCGACAAGAGGTAAGCGGATATGCTGCACCAGTTCAGCCAGCAGGTCGTCGACGCTTAAATTCTGATCGCTACCGTCTGGGTCAAAAATACCTCGATGTCCGCCTGCTTCAATACCTTGCGCCACCACAAAATCAGCCCCCGCTTGCTCAACTAAAACAGCTTCATGGATTGACGTGGCGGTCATCCCGACACAAATACCCAGCGATTTGGCCTTCGCAACGATTTCAGGCCCGGGGATACCCAGATGAAACGTCACAATGGCTGGACGGTGATGCCAAACGGGCGCTAACTGGTCGGGTAGGTTCGGAAAAAAGGGGGCTTCGGGAACCTTCAATACTAAGTCTCGATCTGGCGCCACCGCTCTTAACGCTGCCAAGGCAGCCTGTTGCTCAGTATCCGACGGTAAATCAACCGTTTGAAACACAAAAAAATTCGCATTGATCGGGCCTGCTGTGATTGACTTGGTTGCTGCAAGATCCTCACTGATTTTCTGTGGTGTGCTGTAGGCAAAACCAAAACTCCCAACGCCACCAGCATTTGCCACAGCGGCTGCGAGTGCTGGGTTATTGATGCCTCCGGCCATCGGCGCCTGAATCACAGGTAGCCGCAATTGCGTGAAATTAAAGGCTGTCATTGTTTAAACCATGTCGTTATTGGTTGAGTGGCTTGTGCAACAGGTGGTGGATGCATGAGAAGACGCTGGCGAGCATCCCGCTGGCCTTACTTTAACAGGACTCCCTTTGCGCACACACAGATGTAGAATCTCTTTGTCGGATCGTAAAAAATTGGTTAGAAAAACACCTCACCGGAGATTTCACAATGGGCTTGACTCTCGAAGACTTTGCCGCGCAGTGTCGCGCGACGCTGAAGGCTCATCCAGGCTCGGTGGGGGTGACTCAAGTCGCGACCTTGTTGTCTGCAGCGCTCAAAGACGCCGCCTTCGTCAATGAATGTATCAGCGACCAAACCACCGAACGCGATGTCATTTATCAAGACCCCGAACTGGGCTTCTGTGTCGTGGCGCATCGCTATGAAGGCGCTAAAACAGCGCCACCCCACGATCACGAAAGCACTTGGGCTATTTACGGACAAGCCCGCGGTGAAACCGAAATGTTCGATTACGAGATCATCGAGCCGGCCACCTTCGATAAGCCTGGCAAAGCAAAAATGACGAAATCCTATGCCCTGACACCCGGGGTGGCACATGCTTATCAGATTGGCGATTTGCATTCCCCTAAACGCACGGGACCAACCGCACTGATTCGGCTAGAAGGCAAAAACCTCGCAGGCGTTAAACGCATGGCCTTTGACGTCGTCGCGTGACGCAGGCTCGTCGCGCCCGGCTTGAGGCCATGCTCTCGGGGCCCATCCTGCCCACCTTGATCGGATTGGCCTGGCCTAACGTGTTGATGATGATGGCTCAATCAAGTACAGGTTTGGTTGAGACTTGGTTCATTTCGCGCTTAGGGGTGAGCGCTTTAGCGGGTGCTGCAGTGGTGTTGCCAATCATCATGCTGATGCAAAGCATGTCGCAAGGGGCCATGGGTGGCGGCATTTCCTCGGCGATTGCCCGTGCGCTCGGCGCAAAAGATAACGAGCTCGCCAATGAGCTCGTGCTGCACGCGATTGTGCTCAACGGTGCTTTAGGGGTCTTCAGCTCAGCGGTGCTGTTAATGCTGCGTCAGCCACTTTTTCAATTGATGGGGGCAACCGGCGAGGCGCTAGAGCAAGCGATGGCCTATTCAAGCGTCGCCTTCACCGCCCTCGCGTTGATGTGGGTGATGAACGCATTAGCCAGTACGATTCGAGGTGGGGGCAACATGCTCGTCCCCGCGACGGTCAACTTAGTCGGTGCACTGTTGCTGGTGCCCATTTCACCGTGTTTGATTTTCGGTCTGGGGCCCTTTCCGACACTGGGCATCGCAGGTGCTGGCTGGGCATTGGTGCTGTATTACTTTACGGGTACCGTGATTTTTCTCTGGTACTGCACCTCTGGTCGCAGTCTGGCTCGACTGCAGGCTAGTCGGCTGAAGTGGTCCCCTCTGCGTAACATTTTGGTCGTTGGCGGGGTTGCCATGATCAACCCTCTCTTGACCAACGGTTTGATTGCGTCGACGACCGCGTTGGTCGGGGCATTCGCAGGGACTGCTGCGCTGGCAGGTTACGGCACAGCTGCCAGACTCGAATACTTTATCTTCCCCGTGGCCTTCGGTATCGGGGCACCACTGGTCGCGATGGTCGCCTCCAATTTAGGGGCTAAACAACCCGAAAGAGCCCTGCAAATTGCCCTGACTGGGGGTGCCCTATCGTTTGTACTTTCAGAGACCATCGGCCTGCTGGCGGCTATTTGGCCAGAAGCCTGGATGGGGCTATTCGGGGCAGAACCAGGCATGCTTACCGCAGGGGTGTCTTTCTTGCGGATCGTAGGGCCCTGCTTTGGTTTTTTCGGCATGGGGTTTTCGCTGTACTTTGCGTCGCAGGGGGCACAGAGACTATTCTGGCCCATTACTGCAGGGATACTGCGGCTTTTCATCACCGCCGTGATTGGTTGGTGGGTCTTGCAAAGGACACAGTCTTTGAACTGGTTTTTTGCTGCCGCTGCATTCGCCATGTTCACCTACGGGATGGTGGTTGCCATCGCCATCTACAGTCGAACGTGGTTTCAGCGCACAAGAATTCAATGACCCGCACGCAGGCATTACTGTCGATCCATACGGTTGCATTCTGTTTTGGCATGTGCGGCATTCTTGGCGAACTCATTGACGCCGATGCGACAACGATCACCTGGGCTCGCGCTTCATGTGCGGTTATTTTTTTGGCAATCGCGAGCCCAGTTGTCATGGGAAGCAATATTTTGACCCTGTCGAACCTAGCGACACATTGGCGACCCGTCCTGTTATCAGGCCTCTGCCTCACCATCCATTGGGCCACATTTTTTCAGTCGGTCAAGGTGGGAGGGATTGCGGTTGCCACCCTCGGTTTCGCCAGCTTTCCCGCCTTCATTACGCTGACCGAACGCTTTATTTTACGTGAACCGGTTGATCGGGCCGAATGGATTCGCCTTTTATTCGTGACCGCCGGACTAATACTGGTCACCCCATCCCTGACGCTGGCTGATCGGGCGACAGCGGGTTTATTGTGGGGTCTGTTGTCTGGGGCCACGTTTGCAATGCTGGCCGTCATTAACCGACACGCGCTCAATGAGGTAAACGCTTTCCAAGTCGCCGCCTGGCAAAACCTGCTAGTCGTCGCGTTGCTCAGTCTTTGGGCCATCCCTAACGTTGGCGGTATCAGTTTGTCGAGTTGGGCATGGATACTTGTTCTCGGTTTTGTGTGTACAGGGCTGGCGCATTTGCTGTTTATCCTAAGCTTGCGCGTGCTGCATGCGCGCACTGCGGGTCTCATCGTATCGCTTGAACCCGTTTACGCAATCGCCTTTGCTTGGGCACTGTTTAATCAAACACCTTCTTTGAGAACCCTACTGGGTGGGCTCATGATGATGGGTGCCATACTGAGTGCCAGCCTCGCTGTCCGGCAACAAGCGGCGTTGTGATCTGTATGAGGTCAACACTCAGCGCAAGAATCGGGTTTGATTGATGTTTTGCTTTGTTTATGCTGTCGGCATCACTGTCCCGATCTATTTAGGCACTCGCGATGACTGAGCTCACCCCCCTCTACCAGCATTATCAAATCGTAGAAAAGGCGATCCATTACATTCGACAACACGTTGACCGGCAACCCTCATTAGCCGATATCTCACAAGAAGTCGGCCTGAGCGAGTTTCACTTACAACGAGTGTTCACCCAATGGGCTGGGATTTCGCCGAAAAAATTTCTGCAATTTCTCACCAAAGAACAAGCCCTGCTGAACCTTCAATCCTCCAAAGACATCATGACTGCTGCTTGGGAAAGCGGCTTATCAGGCCCAGGGCGTTTGCACGACTTGATGATCATGACCGTCGCCATGACCCCTGGCGAAATCAAAGCACAGGGCAAAGACGTGCTGATTGAATATGGCTTTTATGCATCGCGCTTCGGGCTTGCCCTGATTGCCTGGACATCCCGTGGCATCTGTCATTTGGCCCTCAACGAGCAGCAAGACGACTCGCTGCGTGAGCTCATCCATCTTTGGCCACACGCCACCGTGACACGCAAGCAAGATCAAGCCTTACGCTTGGGACAAGATATCTTTGAGCCCTCCACCAAACAGAAAAAGGTCAAGGTCGTGCTCAAGGGCACCAACTTTCAACTGAAAGTATGGGAGGCCCTCATTAAAGCGCCGATCGCGTCGGTCATCTCATACAGCGATGTTGCGAACGCCATTGGACAACCAAAAGCGCAACGTGCTGTCGGTAGTGCGATTGCGAAGAACACGCTGGCTTATTTAATCCCTTGCCATCGAGTCATTCGCGAGTCGGGTGAATTTGGCAACTATCGCTGGGGGATAGACAAGAAAGCCGCTTTGCTGGCATGGGAGACCGCCCAGGCGCACCAAGCTTAGCTAACCGAGCCAGTGCCAGAGAACGACTGCTCAACGTCTGTTATAAATTACCCCGTGGCTTGACGTTTCGTCAAAAGCAAACGAAAACATCGACCCGCAGATTACTCTGGGTTATTAACGGTTGAGAGAATAATATGAAAAAGCCTTGCTCACGAAAGATCCTATTTAGCCTGATTTTTTCCCTCACGATTTTGGCGCCCGCGGCTTATGCAGCAGAAATCAAGGTGGTCAGCTCAGGTGGATTTGCCCAAGCCTACAAACAGCTCTCTGCAGACTTCGAGAAGCAAACCGGTAACAAGCTCGTATCAGGTTGGGGCCCATCGATGGGTACCACCAAAAATGCCATCCCCGTGCGTCTTGAACGAGGCGAAACGATTGATGTGGTCATCATGGTGGGTGGTTCGTTAGACGAGTTAATGAGTCAAGGCAAACTCGTGCCCGGCAGCAAAATTGTCTTAGCAAACTCGCCGATTGCGTGTGCGGTCAAAAAGGGGGCGGCCAAGCCGGACATCAGCACGGTGCAAAAACTGCGAGCTGCTTTTTTAAATGCAAAAACGATTGCGTACTCTGACAGTGCGAGCGGTGAATACATCAAGAAAGAACTGATGGATAAACTCGGTATCGCTGAGCAAATGAAAGATAAAGCGCGGCAAATCCCCGCCACACCCGTCGGTGAGATCGTTGCGAAAGGCGAAGCCGAAATTGGTTGCCAGCAACGCAGCGAACTGATGGCAGTCGGCGCTGGGATTGAACTGATCGGACTTCTGCCCGATGACGTGCAACTGGTCACACCTTTCTCGGCCGCTGTGGTTGCCAACACAAAAGTACCGGACCAAGCGAAAGCGCTGGTAGAGTTTCTAGGATCACCCAACAACGCGAAAAAGATTCTGGCGACGGGACTCGAACCCGTCCACACGAAATAGCAAAGCCAGCGACCAAGGGCGAGACTGATCGAGGACGGTTCGATCAGCGCTTGGGCTGACTATTGCCAGACGAAGGTATCCATCGACAGAAACCCGTACCTCACGCCACCCTCAAGGACTGAAAACATGTCATGAGCGTCATGCGCCCCCAGAGCGACCAATAACGGCAAGAAATGATCCTCGGTTGGATGGGCGCGCGCCGCGCAAGGGGCCAGCTCGCGATAATCGAGCACCTGATCCACCGCATTTTTACGTACCGCTTCACGAACCCAATCAACGAAGTCAGTGACATAGGGCTGTGGCTCGCGCAATCCCAACCGAAAGTCTGCGAGGTTATGGGTCAGCGAACCAGATCCAACAATCATGACCCCTTGCTCACGCAACGGCGCCAGCAGTTGGCCCATGCGATAGGCCTGCGCAGGGTTCAAGCTGCGAGGCATTGACACTTGAAACACGGGCAAACTCGCGTCTGGCGAGAGATAGGTCATCGGAACCCACGCACCGTGATCCAGACCACGGCTAGGATCCGGACGGCTAGGTATCCCGCCTTCGTTCAATAATTGCAGCGCTTTGAGTGCAAACGCTGGGGATCCCTGGGCGGGATATTGAATGTCATACAACGGCTTTGGGAAGCCATAAAAATCGTGAATAGTTGCCAAATTCGACCCTGTGGTGACCTCCACTTCGGTGGTCTCCCAGTGAGGTGACACCATTAAAACGGCGTTGACATCACTTAATTGACGACCAAAATGCGTCAGTAAAGGCCCCACGGCGCCGGGTTCTAATGCAAACGTCGGGGCGCCGTGAGAAACGAACAGGACTGGGGATTTGCTCATGATATGTACTCAGCAAGACAAAAAAATAAGATAGACTTTTAAATAAACTCAGTTACAGTAAGTCTAGTAGAGACAATACACCTATGTTCAAGTTACCGAGTTTTATTTTCGCGTCCGTGATGGGACTCTGGATGTCGATCACCGTCACCGTGGTGATTACTGTCTATCGCGTCGGCCTGCATCCCAACCTTTTTTGGATATGGTTTGAAGTCTGGTTGATTACCTATCCGCTGGCTGTCCTGTGTATCTTGCTCTACCGTCCTTCAGCGATGAAACTAACCAACTACGTCGTGAGCAAACTGACACCATCCGATTAAAGCCGGCAGCAACATGTTAATGAAAAAAGACGCCTACTTTTATTACGACATCATCTCTCCCTTCGCCTATCTGTTCATGAAGGCTTGCGCCAGTCTCGGCGATCGTGTCAATCTGATACCAAAGCCGATTTTTTTACCAGGTCTGTTACGCCTGCAAAACAATCGAGGGCCTGCCGAAATACCCGCAAAACGAGAACACCTCTACAAATTTTGCGTCTGGCGTGCAAAGCGTCTGGGGATCGCGTTTCAGTTTCCACCTAAGCATCCATTTTCGTCTGCAGCGATACAGCGTCTGTTGTTGCAACAGCAAGCAGATTGGCAGATGATCGAAAGGGCCTTCGACTTTGTGTTCTTAGATGGACGTGACCCAAACGCTGAGTGGCCCGCCTTTTGCGAACAGCTCGGCTTGCACGCTAACACCGAAAGCCCTCAGGATGAGGCCATCAAAGCGGCGCTCGCGGATGCCACGCAACAGGCGTCTGAGGCGGGCATCTTTGGGGTGCCAAGCGTGTGCATTGATGGTCACGTTTTTTGGGGGTTGGACACCATCGACTGGGTACATGAATACTTGGATGACCCAGACTTATTCAAAGACTCGGCCTACCAGCGAGCGGTACAAACCGAAAACCCTTTACTTTCGAAACGCTAAACAATAAGAACCACTGAGACATAACCATGATTGATCGATATGCTTTTCCTGATCTAAATGCTCTGCCCGATGACATTAAAGACCGTATTCTGGCTACGCAAGAAAAATCCGGCTTTGTGCCCAATGTTTTCTTAATGCTGGCCCGTCGGCCAGCTGAGTTCAGGGCTTTCTTTGCGTATCACGATGCCCTCATGGTCAAAGAGACCGGGTCGCTGACCAAAGGTGACCGAGAAATGATCGTGACTGCAACCAGCGCTGCTAACCAGTGCTTGTATTGCGTCGTCGCTCATGGGGCCTTGTTGCGGGTGTTCGAAAAGAAACCGCTGATTGCCGATCAGGTGTCGGTCAATTACCTTAAAGCCGATATCAGCGCTCGCCAAAAAGTCATGCTCGATTTTGCGCTCAAGGTTTGTCTGCGCGCCAACGAAGTCGCAGATGAGGATTTCGCCGTGTTGCACCAGCATGGTTTTGATGATGAAGATATCTGGGATATCGCCACGATTACCGCCTTCTTCGGCATGTCAAACCGGATCGCCAACTTCTCTAACATGATGCCCAATCCCGAATTTTATATGTTCGGTCGACTGCCACGAGAACCCAAAAAGTAACTAATATTCATTAAATTTCAAAAAAGGAGACTCAACATGTCAGCACGTCATTTAAAAATAGCCGGTCAGCCCGATCCTGTTTGGCAAGCCAAGGTGCATCTCGCCGCAGCATTGAGGCTTGCGGTCCGCGATGAACTCGAGGAAGGCATCGACAATCACTTCACCATGATGGTGCCCGGCTACACCGATCGTTTCATGATTTTGCCCTTTGGTTTTCATTGGTCGGAAGCCCGTGCCAGCGATATCCAGATTTTCAACGAGCAAGGTGAAGTCCTCGAAGGCGAGGGCAAGATTGAACGCTCTGCGCTGTGCATTCACGCACCCGTTCATCGCATTACCGGTGCCAAGGTGGTGTTGCATACCCATCAAACTTGGGCACTTGCCTTGAATATGCTCAAGGACAATCGAATTCTGCCAGCGAGTCAAACAGCGGCCTTTTTTACTGGCCGAACTGCCTACGATGACACCTATACGGGTCTGGCTGACACCATGAGCGAAGGCGAGCGACTGTGCGCACAGATTGGCGATAAAAAAATATTGTTCATGAAAAACCACGGTGTCATGGTCGTTGGTGATACGGTCGCCGAGGCCTATAAGCGCTTGTACAAGCTTGAGCGCGTTTGTCGTGCTCAGGTGCTCGCGATGAGTACAGGTCGCGAGATCGAAGTGCTTTCAGACGAGGTCGTCCACACCGTGAACAACCCCGCCCCGGGTAATAGCCACTCTACAGAAGAGCGTGATGAGCTTTTCTTTGCCGCCATGATGCGAGTGCTTGATCGCGAATCGCCAGGCTATGCGGATTAATGCTCACTGACGGCTTGGTCCGCGGGGATAAGATCCGCTTTTGGAATGTATCCCCCGACCAACATACCCACAAGGCTGGCCATTAACCCAGCCAGTTGCGGAGGGACGGCAGCGTCGGGGGCCGCCATCTCGCACACAATCCACACCACCAGCCCCCCCAGGACGGACAGCAAACCAGACAACGCGTTTGCACGCTTCCAGTAGACGCCAAAAGCCAAGGGCACGAACGCTGCCACCAGCGTGATTTTGTAAGCGCTCTCAACCATTTTAAAAATAGACAGCTGCGAATTGATGGCAAAGAAAGTGACAATCAAGGCGAAGCATAGCACCGTGATTCGCATCATTCTCAACAAATGTCGGTCGCTGAGGTTTTTAAACACCCCTTTTAGAATATTCTCGGAAAACGTCACAGAAGGCGCCAACAAGGTCGCACTGGCGCAGCTCTTAATCGCAGAGAGCAATGCCCCAAAAAACATCACCTGAGCAAATATCGGCGCGTGATCCAGCACCAGCCGCGGCAAAATCAACTGTGAATCGGTATCAATGTAACGCTTGACAAGGTCAGGGTCGATCAGCGTTGCTGAGTACGCCAAAAACAATGGCACGAAAGCAAAGATGAAATACATCACCCCGCCAAGCACCGCCGCTTGTACGGCGATATTGACATTTTTAGACGAGGTAATCCGCTGAAACACATCTTGTTGCGGGATGGATCCCAACATCATCGTGAACAGCGCGGCGATGAAGCCCAAGATTGATACCCAATCCATGTGCGGCCAAAAATTGAACTTACCAGACTGCGCCGCATGCGTGATCACAGCGGACACCCCTCCGGCAGATTGAGAGAACTCACCCCCGATATAAAGCATGCCGATGACGATAATAATCATCTGAAGAAAGTCGGTGATCGCCACCGATAACATACCGCCAAACAGGGTGTAAATCAGCACACTGCCCGCGCCGATGATCATGCCAGTTTCTTGCGAAATCGCCTCGTCTGATACCACGTTGAACACAAGGCCCAAAGCCTTAATCTGCGCGGCTACCCAGCCAAGGTAAGAAGCCACGATGCACAGCGTGATCAAAATTTCGACCACGCGACCGTAACGTTCGCGAAAATAATCACCGATCGTCAACATCTTGCGGTTGTACAGATGGCGGGCAAAAAAAACACCAACCAAAATCAAACACAGCGATGAGCCAAAGGGATCAGCGACGATCCCACCTAACCCTTCTTTAAGAAAGGTCGCAGGGATACCAAGGACGGTTTCAGAGCCAAACCAAGTCGCAAAGACAGTCGCAGTCACAATTGGCAGGGGTAGACGATGACCCGCAGCGGCAAAATCCGCCGTATTCTTGACGCCCATGGCGGCAACCAGGCCAATGGCAACCGAGACTACCCAATACCCAATGACGAACCAGAGAAGCATCTCTCACCCCAATTTTTGCGAAAAACCGTCAGGAATTTTTGGCAGATTATACGGGGCGAGAGCACACGACCCTTACGCCAGGAAGTCGCGTTTACCGATATCGACGCCGTTTTCGCGCAACAGGTTGTAGGCTGTTGTTACATGAAAGAAAATGTTCGGCAACATCCAATCAGTCAAATATGACTGGCCTGTGAATTCGAACTGATTGTCGCGAACCATAAACTTAATTTCGCGTGCCTCGCTGCCATCAATCTGTCCCGCTTGAATTGAATCAAGGAATTCGATGGTTTTGGCGATGCGAGCCTGCAATTCTGGAATCGTAGTTTCATTATCTTCATACTTCGGTGGCTCGATGCCTGCCAAACGAGCAACCCCACCTTTAGACATATCCGTGGCGATCTGTACTTGTTTGCCCAGAGGGAACATATCCGCCACAAGGCGCGATTGAACAAGGTTAGCCCCGTCAAAACCCTTCGTCTGCGCGTATGCCTCGCCTTTACCTAAGATCGCCGACAGGTTGGTCAACATTTTCTTGATCAAGGGTACGGATGCTTGGTACATTGAAATCGTCATATCAGTCTCACTAACGTGTTAAGTGCAAAAAATGGGTCGTGCGTCCCGATCATAACAGTGCAAAAAGAGAGCATGCAGCCACTCACCGACTCATCTAATCCGATTCAATTGCGTCGACAGCATCGCTATTACGATCTGCTAGTGGCAGCCTTCGTCACGGTATTGCTCTGCTCGAACGTCATTGGCGCAAGCAAAGCGGCTCAGATTGAACTGCCTTTTTTCGGCACCGTCGTTTTTGGGGCTGGGGTCTTGTTCTTTCCCATTTCTTACCTCTTTGGCGACATCATGACCGAGGTCTACGGCTATGCCTACGACAGACGCGCAGTCTGGTGCGGGTTTGCCGCACTGCTTTTTGCTGCAATCATGTCTTATATCGTGGTGAACCTGCGCCCAGCGCCTGGCGACTACAGCATGCACCTGCAAGAAGGCTTAGAAACCGTCTATGGCAATACTTGGCGAATCGTCGCGGGATCTATCATCGCGTTCTGGTCCGGTAGCCTCGTCAACAGCTTCGTTTTAGCCAAAATGAAGATCGCGTCGTCGGGACGCCATCTTTGGTTTCGTACCATCGGATCAACAGCAATTGGTGAAATGGTTGATTCAAGCTTCTTTTATATGCTTGCGTTCTACGGCATCTGGCCAACCTCGCTGGTCATCAAGGTGGCGGTCACACAGTATTTCTTAAAGACGGCCTGGGAGGTCATCGCGACCCCCCTCACGTATGTTGTCGTCAACTTCCTTAAACGCAAAGAGCAAGAAGACTATTACGATCGTGACACCAACTTCAATCCCTTCAAAGTCAAGGTTTAGAGATTGCTTCGATTAACCGTGTCGTGATGTAGAGACGTGGTTCAACGGAGGGCACCAAGATATATTCGGCGCTATTGCTGTGAGCCCCAAACCCTTGTGGACCAAAACTTTCAAGCACAGCGCCTTTAGCCTGCAGCGCGGCAAAGGCAGCATCGGTACCACCGCCGGTCGCCTGTTCGATGACCGTTAAGGGCCATTTAATCTCTTCTGCAATCGCTTGGGCTTGCTTAGCAACAGCTCTGGCGGCATCGGTGGGGCTCAACGGTGGACGAGTTCTGACAAAATTTAACGACACCTCGGTCTCGGGGATCAGTTTGTTTTTGATTCGCTCTCTCAACGTCGCCTCAAGATAATCAAAGTCTACCGTGCGTTCTGCGCGTGCATCCCCCGTGGCGCTTGCGTCGGGCGGGATCATGTTGGCAACACTACCGGCTTTGGCCAATGTCCAGTTGAACTTGAGTCCTTTCGCCGGATCAGATAAGTCTCGTGTTTGCAAGATCTGATGAGACAACTCATAGAGTGCGTTGCGACCAAAATCTGGGTTGGCCCCTGAATGAGAAGCTCGGCCTTTCACATTCATCGTCACACGAGCAATGCTTGAGGTCGCTAGCCGCACGTAGTCAGCTTTGGTGCCGCTTCCCTCGAACGACATCACCACGTCATTTTCTCGACCAAGCGCGGTGAAATAGTCATGTGATACCGGCGAGCCGATTTCCTCATCACCGTTAAACAGCACCGTCAATTCACCGAAACTATCGATCTTAAGTGCTTTGACCATTTCAAGCGTATGCAACACCATCGCGACACCGCCCTTGTCGTCAGCGATGCCTAACCCAAACGCTTTGTCGCCTTCGACGCGAAACGGTTGCTGCGCTAAATCACCCTTTTGATAGACAGTATCCATGTGAGCGATGAGCGCAACGTGCTTAGTGCCACGACCTTTGATGGTCGCTCGTACCATCGCGCCAGCCTTGCTGTCCGCCGGTGCCGCGATCACCTCAAAGGGGATATCGAGCGCTTTGAGCTTGTCTTCAATAACGCCTCTGACTTTGAGCAACCCCTCTAAATCGCGGCTACCTGACTCAACAGACACCAGGGCCTTGAGGGTCGCGAGATACTTTGGTACTTGTTGTTTAGCCATTTCAGCGACCGCTTCAGACTTGGTCGCAGCGGTTACGGCGGTCTGAGACAAAGCCAACGTCGATCCGAGTACCGTCGCCATTAAAAATCGCTTCATGGGCGCATCCTTAGGTAATTTTTGTTAATTTTTGCTAATCTCTGCTCAACATCATAATGTAATGATTCGCTGGAGACCACAAAAACCATGGCTGTCATCACCAACATCGAAGACCTGCGCATCTTGGCTCAAAAGCGCGTGCCGCGCATGTTTTACGACTATGCAGACTCTGGCTCTTGGACAGAAAGCACCTACCGTGCCAATGAAGGCGATTTTCAAACGATCAAGTTGCGCCAGAGAATTCTTCACAACATGGAGAATCGGACAACGGCCACCACCATGATAGGGCAAAAGACGGCCATGCCACTGGCCATTGCACCAACGGGGCTGACGGGCATGCAGCACGCCGACGGTGAAATCCTGGCGGCGCGCGCTGCCCGGGATTTTGGCATCCCCTTCACGTTGTCGACCATGAGCATTTGCTCAATTGAAGATGTCCAGAAAGGGACGGATGGCCATCCCTTCTGGTTTCAACTCTATGTGATGAAAGATCGCGATTTCATCGAACGTTTGATTGATCGCGCCAAAGCGGCGAACTGTTCGGCGCTGGTGTTGACCTTAGATTTGCAAATTTTGGGACAACGCCACAAAGACCTGAAAAACGGGTTGAGTGCCCCGCCTAAGCTGACCATCGCCAACATGATCAACATCGCAACGAAACCGCGCTGGGCGTTGGGCATGCTGGGTACCCCTCGCCGCCAGTTTGGCAATATCGTCGGTCACGTTAAGGGGGTCAGCGATATGAGCAAGTTAAGTGAGTGGACAGCCTCGCAATTTGACCCCGCGCTGGATTGGAGTGATGTTGAGTGGGTCAAAAAGCGTTGGGGTGGCAAACTGATCTTGAAAGGTATTCAAGATGTTGAGGATGCCAAGCTAGCCGTCAATAGCGGCGCAGACGCTTTGATCGTCAGCAACCACGGGGGCCGTCAGTTAGATGGTGCAGAATCCAGCATCCGCAGTTTGCCCGCCATCGTTGAGGCGGTTGGCGGCCAAATTGAGGTGCACATGGATGGTGGGATTCGTAGCGGGCAAGACATCCTCAAGGCACGTGCCTTGGGTGCCCAAGGCTGCTACATCGGTCGTGCCTTCCTATACGGCTTGGGCGCCATGGGTGGTCAAGGGGTCACCAAAGTACTTGAGATTTTGCACAAAGAACTCGACCTGACCATGGCTTTTTGCGGCCACACCAATATCGAAAACGTTGATAAGGGCATCCTGCTCCCCGGTACCTTCCCCGTTTAGTTTGCCACTCAATCGATCAGCGCCCCCTCCATATGAAAGGGATAGGGCCCTTCGTACTGGCCCGTACAGATTGTATGGGTGACCAAGCGACCCGAGTCGCTGTCCCAAGCATGTACGCGATAGCCTGGCGGTTCGAGTGACCAGGCAGGCTCTGCCGCTCGATCTAAGTCGAGGCAAATCTGGTGGGCGGGCGATGGTGTGGTGCTCGCCACGGTACCGCCAAACCTTACGTCAATTGCGCGATGCAAATGACCGCAAATGATGCGCTCAATGTTAGCGTGACGCCTAACAATCGCTTCGAGCGCTTCTGCCCCTTCAAGTAAACCAATCTTATCCATGTGCCCTATCAGGGTCTTAAATGGTGGATGATGCATGGCAATCACGACCGGTTCATGGGTGTACTCGTTCAGCGTTTTTTCAAGCCAGTTCAGTCTCTCAGCGCATAGCTCGCCGTGACTTTGGCCCGCTACGACGGTATCCAGCGCGATCAAGCGAATGGCACCAAGCTTGACGGTGTATTGAATATACCCATCCACACCCAGGTAGGTATGCTCTGGAAACCGCAACCGTAGCTGCTCTCTATCGTCATGGTTACCAGGCAGTAAATACACTTGACTCTGCAACGGCGCCAAGAGACTTCCTAAATAGTCATACTCAGCGGCACGACCAAAATCCGTTAGATCCCCCGTCATCACCACCGCCTGCGGTTGTTGTGGCAATCGTCCCACGGACTCGACGGCTTGACGAAGATAGGCCGCGGTATCCAACCGGTTATAGGCGCGACGCCCAGGTTCGCGAATGTGGGTATCTGAAATCTGAACAAATAGTTGAGTCGTCATGGGTTGTTCTCGCCTGGTTATACAGGCCGAGTATAACGAGCTGATGTCACACGAAAGAATTAGAATCAGGTGATATTCAAGAGCCGACCCATCAAAGGATTCCACATGCTTACTCGTCGTTCATTGCTTCAAGGGGCTCTCGCCAGTGCTGCGGTAGTGGGTTTAACAAGGCAAGGTTGGGGTCAACAAGTTTGGCAAAAAAATCCGTTTTCGATGGGTGTGGCATCAGGGTCGCCTGACAGTTCATCCGTGGTGTTATGGACTCGACTTGACCCAATGGCGCTTGACGCCGCAGGTCTTGTGGATAAACCCATCGACGTTGTCTGGCAAATGGCACACGACGAACAATTTACCCGTGTCGTCGCCAAAGGCGTCGTCGTCGCTGAACCCGCCTTTGGCCACGCGGTACACGCAGAAGTGGGCGGGCTTGAGTCTGCTCGCCAATATTTTTATCGTTTCATGACCGGTGACGCGATCACCTCAACTGGCCGAACACGAACCTTCCCGAAACCAGATGCTGCAGTAGATCGTCTGAGACTATCCTTCGCATCCTGTCAGCGCTGGGGCGATGGTTATTACAGTGCTTATCATCACCTGGCCAAAGAAGATCTGGATTTTGTCTTTTTTCTGGGAGACTATATTTACGAGTACCCTGCGTCAATCCCACCTATCCGAGAGACAACCGGCGGGTGGGTCAATACGTTGCAGGACTATCGAGCGCGCTACGCGTTGCATAAATCGGATCCAAATCTTCAAGCAGCGCATGCCGCCTTCCCCTGGATGATGATCTGGGATGATCACGAGGTACAAAATGATTACGCGGGTGAAATTCAAGGGCATTCAGGTGCACCCGTGACAGACTTCCCCGCAAGGCGACTTGCCGCCTATCAGGCGTATTACGAAAACATGCCGGTGCGGCGAGCAAGTTTTGCAAAACTACTCACGCAGCAGAGTCATCAAGCTCGTCTATTTGACCGGATCGCCTACGGGCGCCTAGCGAATCTGTTTAGTCTAGATGACAGGCAGTATCGTGATCGCCAAGTTTGCAATCGCGACAACAGTTTTGGATCAGGCATGATTGAAGCCAGCAAATGTCCCGTCTGGACAGACCCCAGCCGCACTTTGCTGGGTTTTGATCAAGAGGCTTGGCTTAAAACACAGTTTTCTAACAGCAAAACTCAGTGGAATGTCATTGCGCAACAAACGCTTTTTGGCACACGCGTCAGTGAAGTTAAAGGCGTTGAAAAATTATGGAATGATGGTTGGGATGGCTATGACTCAGCGCGCCAACGCATGATTGGATCTATGGTGGAGACGAAGCTGACTAACCCCATCATGGTTGGTGGTGATGTACACGAGAACTGGGTCGGTCATATCAAAGCTGATTACAACGACCCTAAAAGTGCCATTATCGGTGCTGAGTTCTGTGGCACCAGCATCACGTCTAAACCGGGCACAACGCAAGAACAAGCAAATCAAGCGCTCGTGCGAAACCCCCATTTCGTTTACGCAAACACAGAATACCGAGGATACGGCGTCATGGACTTCACCCTTAAGGGGGTCACCACCACCTTGCACGGTGTGAAAGATATCAGCCGCCAGAACTCAGACAGGCTGACTCTGGCAAAGTTCTATGTCGCCAGCGGCCACTCAGCGATTCAGACACTTTAATTAATCTGGTAATTTTGGGGGAGCTTGCTCTCTAATCTCTAGCACCCACTCGCGCCAAATTGCCACCAGCAAGGCCATCAAGACGGGGCCAATAAACAGCCCCACAACACCGAGCGTTTTAAGTCCACCAATCAAACCAAAAAACGTCGGCAAAAAGGGAAGCTTCACCGGCCCGCCCACCAGTTTAGGTCTGATCGTTTTATCCACAATAAACAATTCGATCGTGCCCCACGCAAAGAGCCCGATGCCGGCGACGACGTGCCCCGATCCCACCAGAAAGAGAGAAGCCAGCGTAAAGCAAAGTGGGGCCCCACCTGGCACCATCGCCATAAAACCAGTAACCACGCCTAACAAGACATGTGACGGCACACCGGCTATCCAATAGGCCACCCCAAGTACAAACCCTTCACCAATAGCAATCAACCCCATGCCTGTGACGGTCGAACTAATCGTATTGGGCACCACTCGTGAAAAGCGATGCCACCGGTCCGGCAAAATCCGATTTCCAATGAGGTCGAGCTGACCAACGATTCGAGTGCCATCGCGATAGACAAAGAGCAAAGTGATTAGCAAAAACAATAGCGCTAGGCTACTTTGAAATAAGTCTCCGGACGCCGAAAGTACTACTCGATAGATATTGCCAAGATGCTCGCCACTGAAGGTCTCGATCAAAGCACTTAACGCTCGGGGTTCAGAAAGGTAGTCTATCCAGTAGCCCGCCAACTTGTCTCCGACGAATGGCAGGGCCTGAATCCAATCAGGCACACCCATCCCGCCTTTATTCGCAGCGATCAACCAGACAAAGACATTTCGAGCTTCTTTGATCGAATAGGACAGCGCAAAACCGATGGGAACAATCAAGACAAGAACAATGAAAGCCAAGGCAGTGCTAGCTGCCAGTGTATTTTTGTTTCCACAGATCTTGAACCATCGTTGATACAGAGGCCAGCTGGCAAAGCCGATAATTAGCGCAGCCAGTACAGGGACGAGAAAACCTCTGAAAAAATAACCAGCAATTGCCAATAACAAAATCAATAAAATTCTGGCCACAAGGTGCACGGGTAAGATAGGTTGCATCAGGTCAGTACTCTAATAGGATGACCCGCCACCCAAGCGTTGATGGCGGCAATGACGTTAGGGTAGTAATTGGCAAAATTCTCAGGTGTAGCGTAACCAAGATGAGGCGTCAGTATCGTTCTCGGTACCCGACGCCAGGGATCATCCTCAGGCAATGGTTCAGTCTCAAACACATCCAATCCTGCACCACCAATTTTGCCTTGCTCGAGCGCTTGTTTCAAGGCGGTCAAATCGACCAACCCTGCACGCGAAGTGTTAATCAAAAAAGCCGTCGACTTCATCGATGCGATAGCGCTCGAATCAACAATACCGCGAGTACGTGCGCTCAGTACCAGGTGGACGCTCACAGCATCTGAGGTACTAAACAACGCTTCCTTGGTCACCATGCGAACGCCAGCCTCAGCAGCACGCTCTTCGGTGAGGTTGGGGCTCCAGGCGACGACATCCATACCAAAAGCCAGGCCCACCTTGCCCATTCGCTGACCGAGATTGCCCACGCCCAGTAAGCCAAGCCGTTTGCCACCGAGCGTTGGTGGCATTTGAGTTTGCCACAATCCCGTCTGCATATTGACGTACTCTTGAGGAATCCGCTTAAACAACCCCAACAACAACGCCCACGCTAACTCAGTGGTCGCACCACTGCTTTGCGGGTCACCGGGCGCGCCAGCGACGACAATCCCTCGTTGTCGGCAAGCATCGAGGTCGATCGAATTATTGCGAGCCCCCGTGGTGATTAACAACTTCAATCGTGGCAGCGCGTCAATGACGGTAGCAGGAAAAGCCGAGCGCTCGCGCATGGCAACGATCACATCGAAGGGTTGTAGCGTCTCAACCAGTGCAGACGGTTGAATATACCGATCAAAGAACTGTGTCTCAGCGTCGAGCGACGCCCAGTCAGCCAGCCCTTGCGCCACGCTCAAATAGTCATCCAATATGGCGATCCGCATGCTTATCTCCTCTTTACCTGCTAACTGTTGTTATTTCATTGCCCTGAGGGAGAAAGACAGGCTCTATTTCAAACGCTTTTCAAATTCATCCATCGGAATAGCGCCGCCGACTCGTCCACCATCGGCAAATAGGATCCCTGGGGTACCACGTATCATCAGCTTCTTGCCAAGCGCGAGCATTTGATCAACCGGTACCTTGCACTTTCCTTTGGTCGGTTTCAATCCCTTCAGCATCCATTCTTCCCAGGCGGCAGCGGGATCGGCACTACACCAGATGTCCTTGACCTTCTGGGTCGAATCTTCTGACAAAATGGGATAGGGGAAGGTATAGACGGTCACGTTATCAATCCCGTTGATCGCTTGACGCAGCTGTTTGCAATAGCCGCAATTTGGGTCTTCGAAGATCGCAACTTTGCGTGTTCCTTGGCCATGGACCTGTTTGATCGCTAACTCAAGCGGTAATTGATCGAAGGGGATTTGGGACAACACGTCCAAGCGCTCTTTGGTGATGTCACGGCGCGTTTTGGCATCAATCAACGTGCCATCCAAGACAAAACTGACTTGCTCGTCGGTGTAGACGATATCCATGCCAAGCTGCACTTCGAACAACCCATAGGGCGTCGGTCGAACCGCCGTGATCGCGGTTTTATCGAATCGCTCAAGAAAGCGCTTTTGCACCGAGCGCACTTTCTCGTCCATATTATCGCCCGCAGCGATCCCTGCCGTCGGGATCACTGCCAAGACGGACAGCACCAAGCCGAGAAGACTTGCTGGGACACTTAACCAACGCTTAGTCATATACTGGAACCCCTCTGGGTATCGAAAGCTCAACCGGACGCGCCTGAGACGATCTGCCGTTTAATAAATGGTAACTTGTTGACGAGGTCCATGCCAACATTGCGAATCCACGAAACGGGTCGTGAGCGATCAACGAATAAGCGATGCAATCCGTCAGTGGCCAATCGCATGGCCATCAGGTGCTCTGCGCGTGCGCGGCGATAACGTCGCAACACCATCGGATCGCCTGCCGACAAAAACGGCTCTCGATCGCAAACCACGGCAGCGAGTGCTTTCACATCGCCGATTCCCAGGTTCAGGCCCTGACCTGCGAGCGGATGGATGCGATGCGCCGCATCGCCAACCAACGCAACGCTGTTACCGATCATAGGCGATTTACTCATGACCAGCGCAAACCCCCGTACATCGCCGTTGAGGGTCAACTCACCAAGGCGACCTTGCGTCGCCAGCGCCAGACCGTTTCTAAGGTAAGTCGCCTGATCCGCAACCGGCAAGCCCAAAAGACTGGCCGCCAGATCGTCCCGCAATGACCAAACCATGGATACTTGGTGCCCCGCTTGAGTCGTTGGCAACGGCAACAACGCCAGTACACCTTCAGGACGAAACCATTGAAACGCCGCATTGAGGTGCGGAAGTTCACTTGTCAAGTGAGCGATCACGCCCGTGTGACCATAGGGATGATCTTCACTCGATAGTTGTGCCGCTTGCCGCACAGGCGAATGAGCCCCATCTGCACCGACTAATAGTGCCGCGTCAACCGTGGTCCCTGTTTCGGTGGTTACTGTGTTGGACAAGACAGACGCAAACTTATCGTTCACCCAAGGCACACCGACAATCTGCACGGCCTGTGTCAACGCCCGTTCGAGTTCTGTGGATTCTACAATCCAGGCCATTTCACTGCGAGCATCTTGCCAAGCGCTTAAGTCAACTCGTCCCCCCGCATCGCCATAAACTTCCATGGCTTGCACGCGAGTCAATCGTGATTCAGGCAACAAGGGCCAGATCCCGATCGCGTTCAGAAACTGTTGACTCGCTGGGGATATGGCATATACCCGAGGACAAAAGACGTCTGCCTGTGACGCAGCAATTTCGCGTTTTGGTCCGAGCAAGGTCACTGCTTGACCCCGGCGAGCCAAGGTTAATGCCAGCGCCATGCCTACAATACCAGTGCCACAGACAACAATAGGCGACTTCATCTTGCGCTTGGTGCCCCGGCGGATTTAGGCCATAACAGCCACATTTGGCCTGATTGCTTCATCCGGCCAGCCATTGCACCGGCCTCATCACCAGAGCCCCAATAGAAGTCGGCTCGTGCCGCGCCTTTGATCGCGGTTCCGGTATCCTGAGCAAACACTAATCGGTTCAGTGTTTGCGGCGATGCTGGATAAGTGGTTGCTAAATAGGCAAGCGATCCCAGGGGAGTAAAGCTAGTATCTACGGCTATCGACCGTTGTGCCGATAGGGCAATCCCTTCAGCCCCCTTGGGGCCTCTTTCAGGATCAGTAATCACCTCTTCTCTGAAAAACACCAGCGCAGGGTTGGCGTTGAGCATCTCATTGACTCGTGTCGGGTGACGCTTGGCCCAATCGCGGATGTTCTGCATCGACGTCTGCGCCAGTGGCAACTCACCTTGATCGGCTAGCCATTTACCGATAGATACGTAAGGGTGACCGTTGTGATCTGCATAGGCAACTCTGAGCGTTTGCCCAGCGCCTGGGCCTTCTGCCAACAGCACACGACCAGACCCTTGCACCTGCAGAAAGAAATTATCAACGGGGTCGTTTAACCAGACAATCGCAGGCGGCTTATTCGGATGTGCCTCAAAAGCAGCCCGCGAGTCATACGGCACGACTCGATTGCCTTCAACCTTGCCTCGCACGCGTTTGCCAGCGAGCTCTGGATAGACTTTACCCAGGTCGATGGTCAGTAAATCAGCGGGCACCGTGTAGAGCGGCCACAGGTAGACCCCGCCCTTATTGCGAGACCCTTTAACCAGTGGCTCGTAGTAACCAGTCACCGTATTACTTGCCGGTTTGCCGTCTGCGCCTTGAATGCGCCACGGTTGAAGCCACGTCTGTAAAAAGGCTCTTACCGCCACGGAATTGTCAGCGGCAGGCGCCTTACTCGCGTCTGCCGCCGCCGCACAGACGGGTTGCCAAGCACGCGGTGCGGCGCGCGCAGGGCCGGCCAGATTACCGCTGGTCGGTCTGACCAAACCGCGACAGTTACGAATAAAAATCGACCAGACATTTTTCAAATCATCTGACGCCCAACCAGGCAAGTCTGTCCAGCCTACCGATACATACTTACCCGACAATGGCCTGACGGCCGTGTCTGGCAGGGCAGATAAGGGTGGCACCACCAGCGGGCCCTCCTCAGCGGGCAGCGCAATCTCGGGCGATACGCTCGAACTCACGGGGGGCTGACCCGTCGAACACGCCGCCAACAAGAGACAAAGCAACGCAACGACCAAAAAGCGAGCGAATTGACAGGAAGCAAACATACGTTTCGCCGTGGTTAGTGAAGGGTACGTGGCATGGCTAAAACAAACTCGGGTATCGAGACTTCAAACGGAATGCCATTTTCACCCACACAGTGATAAGTGCCGCGCATGGTACCCACCGGTGTCCCTAAAGGACAACCACTCGTGTATTCGAAAGTTTCACCAGCGGGGATAAGCGGTTGCTGACCCACAACGCCAAGGCCTCTGACCTCTTGCTCGACCTGATCACCATCGGTGATGACCCAATGACGGCTAATGACCTGTGCAGGTCGCTCGCCCACGTTCGTGATGCGAACGGTATACGCAAAAACAAACTGCCGCTTTGCGGGATCGGATTGCTCAGGCAAAAAGCGAGGCTCAACGGCAACTGAGAGTTCGTAAGGTTTCACACAAAGTCCAAATTTAAAAACAAAATCACTGCAATAATAGAGCTAACCTACTGAGGCAAACGCTCATCATGCCAGAAACTAAATCATTGCCCCCAGCACGCATCGCCCCCAGCATTTTATCTGCCGACTTTGCTCGTTTAGGCGAAGAAGTTAAAAATGTACTGGCCGCTGGGGCCGACTGGATTCATTTTGACGTCATGGACAACCATTATGTTCCCAATTTGACCATAGGGCCTATGGTTTGTGAGGCTATTCGGCCGTTCGTCGATGGGCCGATTGACGTCCATCTGATGGTCGAACCGGTTGACGCCATCGTCCCGATGTTTGCAAAAGCGGGGGCCAACATCATCACTTTTCATCCAGAAGCGTCAAAACATGTCGACAGGACGCTTGCTCTCATCCGCGAACACGGGTGTCAGGCTGGCTTGGTTCTGAACCCAGCGACTTCGTTGAACTATCTTGATCATGTGATGGACAAAATCGATATTGTGCTGCTGATGTCAGTCAACCCTGGCTTTGGCGGCCAGCGTTTTATCCCGCAGACATTGAAAAAGCTGAGAGCCGTCAGAACGCGCATCGATGAACATGTCGCACGAGGCGGTCAGCCCATTGCCCTCGAGGTGGATGGTGGGGTCAAGATAGATAACATTCGTGAAATCAGGCAAGCAGGTGCAGATGCTTTTGTTGCAGGCTCTGCCATTTTTAGTCAGCCGGATTACGCCGCCGTGATCAAACAGATGCGCGAACAAATCGCATTGGCGGGTTAACCCTAGCACTCACTGACGGTGCACGCCAAGTCATGACGTGCAAGACCACGAACTGAATGCTATATTAGGTCTACGTAAGCCATGCAGCTGGGTATTCTCACTTGCATCGACCAAGAGATTTTTAAAATGAAGATGACCCCTTATACGATTTCAGCCGGCGCCTATTGGCGCTGGTGGCGTTCGTATCTCGGGTAATGGTTCATTGACAGTCTGCTTGTAGGTGGTCCACCACACAAGCAATAAGTAGCAAAACCAAGCCCGCCTGAAGATGGTCGGGCTTTTTTTTTAGGTTTTTGAAATGAAAGAAATCGAATTCAACGCACTCGCAGCCCAGGGATATAACCGTATCCCATTGATTACCGAAACCTACGCTGATCTGGATACGCCGCTCGCGCTGTACCTGAAACTAGCGCACAACAACAGCACTGGCCGCAAGAACACTTGCTTGCTTGAGTCTGTCGTTGGCGGTGAGCGCTTTGGACGATATTCGTTTATCGGCTTGCCCGCGCGCAACCTGATCCGCTCACGTGGCACTCGCATTGAAGTCGTCTGTGATGACAAAGTGATTGAGACTCACGAAGGTGATCCGCTCGCTTTCATCGAGCAATATCAGGCGCGGTTTAAAGTCTCATTGCGCCCAGGTATCCAGCGATTTGCGGGAGGGTTGGCTGGGTATTTTGGTTACGATGCCGTGCGCCACATGGAGCCCAAGCTTGGGCCGGCAAAAAAACCTTATCCCAAAGGCATGGGTGAAGGCCCGCCAGATATTTTGTTGCTGCAAATAGACGAACTGGTCATTGTTGACAATCTGAGCGGCAAAATTTATTTCATGGTTTATGTCGATCCGGCAACATCTGAAGCCTACGCAAAGGGTCAGCAACGCCTCAAGGACTTGCGCATGCGCCTGCGCAAACCCGCCGATATCCCGTACAGCTATGCAAGCGTATTGACGCAAGAACAGCGTAGCTTTGCCAAGCAAGACTATTTGACCGCCGTCTTGAAAGCCAAAGAGTACATTGCGGCTGGCGATTTGATGCAAGTGCAAGTCGGTCAGGTCATCGCTAAGCCTTTCAGCGACTCAGCCTTGTCCTTGTATCGCGCCTTGCGCTCGCTGAATCCGTCTCCCTATATGTACTACTGGAATTTCGGCGACTTCGAAGTCGTCGGTGCGTCACCCGAAATTCTGGTTCGACAAGAGAAGTTGCCTGCCCCAGAGGGCAAAATACCTGAAACTCGTGTGACCATTCGCCCGCTTGCCGGGACCCGTAAGCGGGGTGCCACCCCAGACGAGGATGCCGCGATGGCAGCCGAACTACTTGCAGACCCTAAAGAGCGTGCAGAGCACGTCATGTTGATTGATCTGGCGCGCAACGATGTCGGTCGGGTGGCCAAGATTGGCTCAGTTGAAGTGACCGATACGATGGTGATCGAACGCTATTCACATGTCATGCATCTGGTCTCCAACGTCACCGGTACCCTCAAAGCGGGCACCACCAATATGGACGTTTTGCGTGCCACCTTCCCTGCCGGTACGTTAACCGGTGCGCCTAAGGTTCGAGCCATGGAGCTCATCGATGAATTAGAACCTGTCCGTCGGGGCATCTATGGCGGTGCCGCTGGTTACCTGAGTTATAGCGGTGAAATGGACGTTGCGATTGCGATACGGACCGGCATTGTCCAAAACAATATGCTTTATGTGCAGGCTGCAGCGGGTATTGTTGCTGACTCAGACCCAGAAAAAGAATGGCTTGAGACAGAAGCTAAAGCTCGTGCAGTCCTGAGAGCAGCAGAACAAGTTCAAAACGGTCTAGACGATCCAATCTGACAGGGAGATTGAAATGTTACTGATGATAGATAACTATGATTCGTTTACCTACAACCTGGTTCAGTACTTTGGTGAACTGGGTGAAGATGTTCGGGTCTATCGCAATGATCAAATCACCCTCGACCAAATCGAAGCGCTGAACCCCGATCGTATTTGTATTTCACCCGGGCCTTGCTCACCGGCCGAAGCGGGCATTTCGGTGGGGGTCATTGAGCGTTTTGCCGGTCGCAAACCGATTCTTGGCGTGTGCTTGGGCCATCAGGCGATCGGTGCCGCCTTTGGTGGCAATATTGTGCGCGCTCAAGAAATTATGCATGGCAAAACATCACTGATTACCCATGCACAGTCGGATGTCTTTAAGGCGCTCCCCTCGCCTTTCACCGTGATCCGCTATCACTCGTTGGCAATTGAAAGAAAGACCATCCCCGATTGCTTACAAATCACGGCCGAGACCGCTGATGGCGAAATCATGGGTGTCAGGCATAAAACCTTGCCCATTTATGGGTTGCAGTTTCATCCAGAATCGATCCTGTCAGAGCATGGCCATGCCATGTTGAAGAATTTTCTAGAGCTCGATGAACGCACGATGCATGAGGTGCAAGCATGAACATCACACCTACCGAGGCGCTAGCACGTTGCATTGAACATCGCGAAATCTTTCATGATGAGATGCTGCATCTGATGCGCCTGATCATGAAAGGTGAAATGCCTCAAAATCTTGCTGCGGCCATTCTCATTGGCCTGCGCGTTAAAAAGGAAACGGTCGGAGAAATCACCGCAGCGGCAACCGTCATGCGTGAATTCGCCACGCCCGTCCACGTGTCCAATACAGACACCTTAGTGGATATGTGTGGCACGGGTGGCGACGGTAGCAACACATTCAATATTTCGACCGCTGCCATGTTTGTGACAGCTGCCGCTGGTGTGCCCATCGCCAAGCATGGCGGCCGAAGCGCCTCATCTTCGTCAGGCAGTGCCGATGTCCTTGAAGCACTTGGCGCCAATATTTCACTCACCCCCGTACAAGTGTCAGACTGCATCCACGAGCTGGGCATCGGTTTTATGTTTGCGCAAGCGCATCACAGCGCGATGAAACACATTGCACCGGTTCGCAAAGAACTGGGCGTCAGAACGATGTTCAACCTGCTCGGCCCGCTGACCAACCCAGCGGGTGCGGCGAATCAGCTCATGGGGGTTTTTCATCCGGATTTGGTGGGCATTCAGGTTCGTGTACTGCAGCGCTTAGGGTCGCGCCATGTCGTCATCGTTCACGGCAAAGATGGGTTGGATGAGGCCTCGCTCGGGGCGGCAACGATGGTTGGTGAACTTAAAGACGGCGTCGTCAAAGAGTACGAAATTCACCCTGAAGAATTTGGTTTAAGCATGGCATCGAACCGTTCGTTGCGTGTCGAAAACAAAGAGCAATCTGCGGTTTTAGTACGACAGGCGTTATCCAATACGCCCGGCTCTGCACGCGATATCGTTGCGCTGAACGCGGGCCTGGCAATCTACGCGGGCGATAAAGCGCCAACGATGAAAGCTGGCGTTGAGATGGCATTTAACACCCTTGCGAGCGGCGCAGCGTTAGCCAAACTTGACGCGTTTTGCGCAAAAACCAGGACATTTCAAACATGAGCGATATTCTAAAAAAAATCCTGGCAGTCAAGGCAGAAGAAGTCACTGCCGCGCGCCACATGCGCAGCGAAGCTGAGATGCTGCGCGAAGCACAAGCGCGGCAAGATGTCAGAGACTTTGCTTCAGCCATTGAAGACAAAATTGCCGCAGGTGGGGCTGGCGTGATTGCCGAGATCAAAAAGGCGTCACCCTCAAAAGGGATTTTGCGCGAAGATTTCAAACCAGCAGAAATTGCGGCTTCTTATGCCAAACACGGTGCTGCTTGCTTATCTGTCTTGACCGACGTTCAGTTTTTTAATGGATCGCACGATCACTTAAGGCAAGCACGTGCAGCGTGCACGCTCCCTGTTTTGCGCAAAGATTTTATTATCGATCCCTATCAGATCATCGCAGCGCGCGCGATGGGCGCCGATTGCATTTTGCTCATTGTTTCAGCACTCACGCTGCCACAACTTCTTGAATTCGAAGGTTGTGCGTTTGACTTGGGTATGGATGTTTTAGTAGAAGTGCATGACAGCGCTGAGCTTGATGTCGCCCTGCAAATGCAAACCTCGCTGCTCGGCATTAACAATCGAAATCTTCGTACCTTCGAAACTTCGTTGCAAAATACCTTAGATCTCTTACCGCGAATTCCCTTAGACAGACGGGTTGTCACAGAAAGCGGTATCCTCAAACCAGAGGATGTCGAACTCATGAGAAAAAATGACGTCCATGCTTTTCTGGTGGGTGAGGCTTTCATGCGGGCAAAGGATCCTGGGGCCGAGCTCGCCAGACTTATTGCTTCTTGATAACACGAAGGGGTGAGCGCATCCATGTTTGAAGAGTCCGAATCCGACCCGCAGCTGTCTGACGCGGACAGAAAGAAACTCGAAGCAGATTTACGCGTCAAGTTGTTACTTGAGCAATATCGGCATTTAAGCGTCAAAGACGAGTCGTTGGTGATTCTAGTCAGTGGGATCGATGGTGCGGGTAAAAGTGAAACCATCAATTTGCTGAATGAGTGGATGGACCCGAGACACATTCACACCATTGCTTTCCCCGACCCCAGTCCTGACGAATTGCTGTTTCCCAAGGTGCGCCGTTTGTGGATGAGTCTGCCGCCAAAAGGGGCCATTGGTATTATTTACGGCGCAGGCTATGTACAGTTGATTGATCAGGTCTTGAAGAAAAATCCCAATCACGACAAACTAGCCAGCGATATTCTCTATTTAAAGCGACTCGAAGCCGATCTAGCTGCCAATGGCGTTCGCTTGCTGAAGCTTTGGTTTCACCTATCTCGCTACGCTCAGCACAATAGGACCAAAACCTTACTTGCCAATCCGTCGACCGCTTGGCAAGTTGGCCAGGGCGACAAAAAAGTACATAAGCATTTTGACAAACTGCGAGCTGCGGGTGAACGAATCATCGAAGCGACCGATGCCCCGTATGCGCCATGGATTGTGATCCCAAGCGCGGATGCCAACCTCAGAACCGTAAGAACCGCCCAAGCAGTGCTGCAAGCGCTTAGGCGACCTTCAGTCAAAGTCCCTCAGTTACATGACTCTGGTGCACCCATTCTGGCCAAAAATCATAAAAACGCACTGGATCGGGTCAATTACACCTTAACCATTGAGAAGAGTGCCTACGAGACCGAGCTCTTTGATTGGCAAAATAGATTGGCCGCTCTAGTCAGGGATGAAAAGTTTAAAACCAGATCCCTGGTCTTGGTGTTTGAAGGCAATGATGCCGCCGGTAAGGGAGGGGCAATACGTCGTGTCACCCGTGCGATTGACGCGCGTCAATTCACCGTCATGAGTGTGGCAGCCCCAACGAGAGAAGAGCAATCCCGACCTTATCTTTGGCGTTTCTGGAAAAACGTCCCCACCCGCGGCAGGATCTCGATTTTTGATCGGTCGTGGTACGGCAGAGTACTCGTTGAACGTGTCGAAAAGCTCATCCCACGGCGGGCTTGGAGTCGCGCTTACAGCGAAATTAACGACTTTGAGCAACACCTGACGAACCATGGCACGATTGTGCTGAAATTCTGGTTAGCTGTGACATCTGATGAGCAACTCAAACGGTTTCGCGAGCGTGAACAATCGCCTTTCAAGCAGTTCAAAATCACAGATGAGGATTGGCGTAACAGAAGCAAATCAAAAGCCTATCTCGCAGCAACCAAAGAGATGTTCGATCACACGGACACCCCCTATGCCCCCTGGCATGTTCTATCCGCTAACGATAAAAAGCATGCTCGTGTTGAAGTACTCAAAGCAATCGTTCTCGCACTCGAAGGTGCCTATAAAAAATGAAGCAATTGTCCCCCTCTTTGCCTTTTAGCTGGCGCTCTATGTTGTTTGTTCCGGCCAGCAGCGACCGGTTTTTGGAAAGCGCCTTACGCCGTCCAACAGACTGCATTCAGCTAGATCTGGAAGACAGCGTAGCGCCTGACTTGAAAGACAGCGCACGCGGTCGGATCGGTGAGCTGGCGGATCGTGCAGATGCCGCAGGTTACGATGTCATCGTTCGTATCAATCGGCCGATACGGATGTTAGTGAGAGACATCGAAGCCTGTGTTCGGACGTCAGTCAAAGCCTTAACGCTGCCCAAAGTACCTGATGGGTCGTTTATTCGGGCAGTCGCCGAAATCCTCGACGAGTGCGAGGTTGAAGCTGGCTTGCCGTTGGGTCACACCAAGCTCATTGCGATGGTCGAAGACGCCAACGGTTTACACCATATCGATGAGATCGCCCAAGCTCATCCTCGGCTGTGTGCGCTGATTATCGGGGCTGAAGACTTGGCGGTATCCATGCGGATGGCGGTTGATCCCGATAGTCTTTACGTCCCAAACGTCTTGGCTGTTGCTGCCTGTCGCCGGGCAGGGATTGCACCGATTGGGTTTGTGGGCTCAGTGGCTGACTTCGCCGATCGAGAGAAGTTTCGCGAGACCGTACGCCGCGCTGCACGACTGGGATTTGAGGGTGCGTTCTGCATCCACCCCTCGCAAGTTGAAGCTGCTAACGAAGCCTTTAGCCCACCTCAAGCCAGTGTTGATCGCGCTCGTGCTTTACTCGAAACCTATGAGGCAGAATGTCGCGCCGGTCGCGCTGCTTGCACTTTTGAAGGGCGCATGGTGGATGCCCCCGTCGCCATGCAAGCACGTTTAGTGATTGACCGAGACGAGGCGTTGAAAGCCATGCTGGCTCGGCGCACGGCGAAACAAAATTAGTTTGACCCGTGACCGTCGCACACAATCAACTGCTCGTGGCGAATCTGGATCATCACGTGCAGAGGCTGCCCGATCATTGGCGACGTTTGTTAGAACAAACTGAGGCGGCGACTGTTTTAACGCGACTGAGTGCATTTCTCACGGCGCGTTTGGCGCACGGCGCAATCATTTACCCGGACGCCCCCTTCAAGGTCTTGCATCGTCTTACGCCTTGCGCCACTAAAGTCGTGATCCTGGGACAGGATCCCTATCATGGCCCCAATCAAGCACAAGGCCTAGCGTTTTCAGTACCTGATGACCAGAAGTGCCCCCCTAGTCTGCGCAATATTTTCAAAGAAATTCAACGCGATTTTACCGGCACCTTGTCGACCAACGACCTAACACGTTGGGTTGACCAAGGGGTATTGCTGCTGAATACGGTTTTGACCGTTGAAGATGGGCAACCAGCTTCGCACGCCAAGCAAGGATGGGAGTCAATTACCGACGCTGTCATCTCAAGTGTTGCCGCAGATCCCTCCCCCAAGGTGTTTATGCTGTGGGGAGCACATGCGCACAGCAAAGCGACGTTAATCGCTTCAGCTGGTCAACATTTGGTGCTCAAGTCCAATCACCCTTCTCCTTTGTCCGCCATGCGCCCCCCCTTGCCGTTCATCGGCAGTAGACATTTTGTCCAGGCGAACGCGTGGCTGCTCAGCCGGGGACTGGCGGCAATTGACTGGTAATGCGCGTCGTTTTCCCTGACGATCCGTTCGTCAAACGACGGTTAAGAGGTCTGGTTTTATTCGTGAGTTGCAAATTAAAGACACATTTGCATGCCGAGGTGCATTTCGGGTTTACCCCAGACAAAAATTCCGCTACACTTTGGGTCGCTGCAAATTAGTAGTTTCAAACGAAACAGCCGTTTCACCCGAAACCACCAAAATGGCACTGATGCTGATGTTTAGCTCACGCAGCCTCTGTCCGACAACGATTAGATACCCTCTCATTTCGTTGATAACCCGGTCAGACCGCCCTCATCATCGATTCCTGACCTCCTTTCCTTTCGTGGGCAAAGTTACAAAGACAGCGGTTTTGTCTTCGCAGCCCAGACGTTCGGTTGATTCGGTCGGCACGATGCTCGATTCAACCGACGATCACCGGTCCACCTCTTTTCCGGGCTCGTCATATTGACCATGAACTGGTCAAAAGGAAAGTCATGTCCTTCGATTCGTTGGGGCTAGCCCCCGCATTGCTCTCTTCTATCCAAGAAACGGGTTTCACCACCCCAACCCCAGTACAGCTTGCTGCGATTCCCGCAGCGCTGGCTGGCAAAGATTTAATGGTTTCGTCGCAAACTGGCAGTGGCAAAACAGCAGCTTTCATGTTGCCTGCGTTACACAAGATTGCGGGTAAGCCAGGTACGAAAGGCCGTGGCGTTCAGGTGCTGGTATTGACACCAACCCGTGAACTTGCTTTGCAAGTCAGCGAAGCGACCGCAACCTACGGTGCTAATCTCAACGACCTGCATATTGCTACCGTTGTCGGCGGCATGCCCTACGGCGCACAACTCAAAGCCCTGTCACGTCGCGTCGACGTTTTAGTGGCAACCCCGGGTCGCCTGCTCGATCACTTGCAAGCCCGTCGCGTTGATTTGTCTGCCGTGCACACGCTGGTGCTCGATGAAGCCGACCGTATGCTCGACATGGGATTTATCGACGATATCAACACCATCGTTGATCGTTGCCCAGAATCGCGTCAAACACTCTTATTTTCTGCAACGCTAGACGGTACAGTTGCAAAACTGGCGGCTCGCATGATGCGTGACCCAGAGCGTATCGAAATGGCATCGCAATCGGATCGCCACGCGAATATTACTCAGGCCCTGCTTTACGCGGATGATGTCCACCACAAACTGCGCTTGCTTGACCATGTCTTGCGTGATGCAGAAATGGATCAAGCCATTGTTTTCACCGCTACAAAACGCGGCTGTGACGATCTTGCCAACCATTTATCTGACCAAGGTTTTACAGTCATGCCCTTGCATGGCGACATGAACCAGCGCCAACGCACCCGTACCCTCGAACAAGTTCAAGATGGTCACGTGCGTATTTTGGTGGCAACCGATGTTGCGGCGCGCGGTATTGATGTCAAAGCCATCAGCCATGCGATCAACTTCGACCTACCCATGCAAGCAGAAGACTATGTCCACCGTATTGGTCGTACCGGTCGCGCAGGTCGCAACGGTTTGGCGTTTACGTTAGCCGTTCACAGTGAGCGTCACAAGGTGCGGCGCATCGAACACTTTATTGGTCATCCTATTCCTTCTGAAGTGATTGCTGGCCTTGAGCCACAGCGCGCACCAAAAATGCGTCCAGAAGGCGGCGCTGGCGGCCGTGGCGGCGATCGCTTTGGCGCGTCACGCGGTGGGCCACGCTCTGGTTCTGGCAGTAAGCCACGTTCGGGTAGCAACGCTGGTGGTTCACGTTTCGGTGGTGATCGTGAGGGTGGTTTTGCGCCCCGTGGCGAAAAATCATATGGTGAGAAATCGTTCGGTGGTGAAAAATCCTTCGGTGCTGCCAAATCCTTTGGTGATCGCGATCGCAGCTTTGCACCTCGTGGCGAAAAATCGTACAGCGAGAAGTCATATGGTGAAAAGTCGTTTGGTGGTGGCAAACCATTTGCACCCCGTGGCGACAAGCCCTTTGCTGCTCGTGCTGACAAACCCGCAGGTGAAAAGAAATTTGGCGGTGATCGTGACCGCAGCTTCGCGCCACGGGGTGACAAACCTTTTGCAGCACGCAGCGACAATCCTTACGCCGGCAACGGCAAACCAGCCCGCCCCTCGCGTGAGTTTGCGCCTCGTGCCGCGGCACCCGCAGGCAAGTCTTTCGCTCCTCGTGGTGATGGCCCAGCTCGCTCAGGTGCTGGTCGACCTGTTGCGCCTCGAGCGGCAGCAGGTGCCCCACGTCGCGGCTTCAATTTCGATGGCGGTCGCCGCTAAAGAGATGGTTAAGTGATGTCCACCGATCATTCGATTTCGGTGAGTGCAGACGCGATGGCGCATAGTCAACGCGTCTGTTCTTTTTTGTGTGACCAGGTGACGGAACGAGGTGGCTGGATACCTTTCAGTGTGTGGATGCATCACGCACTGTATGCGCCAGGCCTGGGCTACTACGCAGCGGGCAGCGTTAAGCTTGCCAACGATCATTGGGCCACCGACAACTTGGCCGGGGATTTTATTACTGCGCCTCAAATTTCACCCTTGTTCGGTGAGACGTTAGCCAATCAAGTTGCTGAAATCCTGACTCACTGCCAAAGCGTTCAGGTACTTGAGTTTGGTGCCGGTAGTGGTGCCTTGGCAGATCACGTGTTAACTCGTCTCGAAGCGCTGGGGATCCAGGCTCAATACAGCATTCTTGAAGTATCGGCCGACCTGAAAGCCAGACAACAACAAAGGCTTGCAAAATGGGCGGCGCGCGTTAGATGGTTGGATCAGACGCCAACATCGTTCGTTGGCTGTGTGCTGGCCAACGAAGTGCTGGATGCGATGCCCGTCGACCTTTTCGCCTGGTCTGTCCCGACAGAAGCAGGCTATGCACCGCAAGTCTTGCAACGTGGGGTGAAGATCAATGAGCCCTATGACCTGCGTGATCCATCAACGATGTTTCTTTGGCAAGACAGAATGGCTGACAGCAGGCTAGCAGAGATTGTCGCCTCGCGTTGCGCACCCATGCCAGATTACCGTTCAGAGCTCAACTTGCAGGCCGAAGCATGGGTCAGAGACATGGGGGCGTGGCTCACGAAAGGGGCTGCCATTCTGATTGATTATGGATTTCCGCGAACCGAGTACTATCATCCACAGCGCCATCGCGGTACCTTGATGTGCCACATTCAACATCGAGCACACGACAACCCACTGCTTGCCCCTGGTCTTCAGGATATCACTGCGCACGTCGACTTTACTGCTATTGCTGATGCTGCCTTAGCCGGTGGGATGGAAGTCTTAGGCTACACCTCACAAGCCCGATTTTTGCTCAACGCTGGGCTGACAGATCTCATGATGGCTGGACAACAGAGCGACGGCTTCAGCACGGCAGCTCGTGTGACCATGAATCAGACTGCGCAAAAACTTATTTCTGAAGCTGAAATGGGTGAACTATTCAAAGTAATGGTCATTGGGCGCGAAGTGGACTTGCCTCTGACTGGCTTTCGTCGAGGCGATCGAACGCACCAACTCTAACAAGCCTGGCCAGTTGCTTTCAGCGCACTCAATCGTGCCTGACGAATCGCTGATTTAATTAAAGACGGGTCTCTCAAGTTTGAGATGACCTTACCGGCATCGACGCTACGCACCGCCTGAAGACGATGAAACCATGCACTAACCGACTGGTTCGTCAATAGTGCCGCTGTCTCAAGCAGTCGTTCGAAACGCTCAGGTTTGCGTAAGCCATCGCAACGTTCAATTAATTCCAACACGCTGTCGGCATCTGCCGTAGGGGCACTAACCTGCTCGATCACGAGGGGCAATAGACGTGCCATGTCGGCGCAATCGTTTGGCACTCGCAGATGCTCTGACAAGGCTTTTGTATCCCATGTATCAAGACACATCACGGCATAGCGGCACGCAAGGGTCATCTCAGGGTGCGGGGCTAGTGCATCCAGGGCGATCCTCACTCTCTGGCTATCTACCCAGTTTGACAGGATATAAGGTGTTGCGTGCGAACGTGCCAGCACCTCAAACATTCGTGATGGTTGAGCACTCAACAATCCGCGCGATAGCTCTTGCCAAACACGCTCAGGGACAAGGTGACTGACTTCGCCCGTATCACTCATCCGTTGGCAGAGCGCCAGCGTTTCATCGGCAAGTTCAAAGTCTGTGAATCTTGCTGCAAAACGTGCCAGTCTCAATACACGAACGGGATCTTCTTCGAAAGCCGGCCCAACATGACGAAATACGCGTAACTGAAGATCGACTTGTCCGCCAAGTGGATCAACGAGTACCCCATCTAGACCCCGTGCCATTGCATTGATTGTCAAATCACGTCGCGACAGATCTGCTTCTAACGTGACATCAGGCCCCGTATGAAAAGTAAAACCCTGATAGCCCCGACCTGACTTTCTCTCGGTTCGGGCCAGGGCATATTCTTCTTTTGACGTCGGATGCAAAAAAACCGGAAAGTCACCGCCAACAGGGGTAAATCCGCGCTCGGACATCTCTTCTGGCGTTGCACCGACGACCACCCAATCTTGGTCTCCTGCCGGCAAGCCTAAGAGCTCGTCTCGGACAGCGCCGCCCACGACGTAGATCTGCAAACCGTCAACAGGATTCGCGTTGCTCACGGCAAAACACTGTTGCCATAGGGTTGCGGCTCAATACGACCAAGTCGCTCTTTCAACGATTGCGGCTTGCCGGTGAAGGCGACGGCATAATAGGTCGCATTCGACAGCACATTTTTGACGTAATCACGCGTCTCATTAAACGGTATCGTTTCGGCGAAAATGGCGCCTTCAACCGCATGTGTCAGCGAAGCGCGCCATTGCTTGGGCCGGCCGGGGCCGGCGTTATATCCTGCGCTGGCTAGCACTTGCGAGCCACCAAGATCTTCCAGCACCATTCCCATGTAGCTTGTCCCCAATTTTGTATTGGTATCGAAATCGATGACTTGCCCAGGTTGAAAATCTGTCATGCCAATTTTTTTCGCGACCCATTTCGCTGTCGCTGGCATGACTTGCATCAATCCTGATGCCCCGACCACCGATTTAGCATCCATGATGAAACGCGATTCTTGTCTAATCAAACCATACACCCACGCAGGATCGAGTGAAATGGATTTTGCTTGCGCCACCACCTTGTTTTCAAATGGGGCTATATAGCGTTGGGTGAAATCATGTTCGCTCACCGTCCGATCAGACGTGTTGACAACACGATCGTAAATATCAACGGTACGAGCTAGCTCTGCGGCAGCGAGCAACTGCCGGTCATTCATCCCGCGCAGGGCGAAATTCCATTCAGGCACGGCATCGGGCCGATTGCCTCGCTTAAACAGCGCGATCGCTCGTTGCAACCCAAGTTGAGTTTTAGCTTGTTGTAGTTCTTGAGGGGTCACAGGCAGTGCAGCGGACGGTACGGTAATCTGCTGGCCGAGTTCTTCGAGAGCCAACTGACCATAAAAATTAAACTGTTGACTGGCCTGAAGGTAACTCGCCTTGGACTGGTCGACTTTGCCGGTCGCTGCCAACCCCCTTGCCTTCCAATACAGCCATGCAGATTCGTTTTTCATGTTGGCGGGCATCTGATCGATACATTGAACGACCCACGTCCAATCCACTTGCCGCTGTCGAAGGGCTGCCCGAATGCGCCAAGCGTGGTTGTTATCCGTTAATCGAATCAAGCCCGCTTGGTGATAATAGCCATCTGCGCGCGGATCAAGCGTCCCCATCGCTAGCAGTGCCATCTGTGCATACACCCAGCTCAACTGCTCAGTAGGTAACTTGGCTTGCCACTCTCGTTTCAGGTAGGCTTCGGTGGTGCTCCAGTCGCCGCGCGCCATTCTTGCCAAGGCAATGGCAATCATCTCATGACGCATGGCCGATCGGGGGCCGGATTGCGTTGTTAGCCATTTAAGCGGCTCTCGGATCATCACATCGTACGCTTGCATATCTACTTTATCGAAGACGTAAGACGCGAATTTTCGAGCATCTGCTACCTTGTTTTTTTCAATCGAATCCTCAAGCAGCGGGCTAAGGTCTTTGGTCGTTAACACCTGATCAGCAACGAGTTGATCAAATAAAGCCCAGCAGGCCGAACCTGAGGCGAACACTTTAACGGCTTGTGATGCACTCGCACGTTTGCCCAGGACGTGACTAGCCTGCAATTGTGCGCAGTCAATTTGACTATTGCTGTTGGTGATCGCACCGAGCTTGCCGACAGTGTCGAAATCTCGCGTCGCTGCAGCCATCAAAACCCATTCGCCCCTTAATTTATCAGCCAAATAGGTGCCTGCATGTCGCTGCAAAAACGTCGACATTCGTTCATCCAGGGCCGGCGTTCGATTGGTGGCTAGCTGGTTACGCAAATCCCAAAACTCTGGATAGATCCCTAAAATATCGGTGCTCGATGACGACACGAGCGTCGATAACTGCGCCCATGCTTTTTTAGTCATCGCATCTCGGGCATTTGCTACAGCTAAAGCGGCAGGCGTATCCTCAGAGGTCGTCAGATTCTGCAACTTGACGGGGGCCGCGCTAATCTTCGCCGGCACTGTTTCAGCACCCACTGGGGGTGCTTGACGTGTCACTGGCGTCGCTGCCCCTGCAACGTCATTCACCGTCGCTTCTGACCCGAGCGCAGCGGTTGCCTCGGTGACGTCTTTGGGTACGAGGGTTCCATCGGGTTGTATCGTGAGACGAGTCTGTGCGGTCACCACGCCGCTATAGCACCCAATTGTGCAGACTGACCAGGCTACAACACCCGCGACAAGTAAATTCTGATACTTTGTATGCTGAACCATTTCAAACCTTAATCTCGGTGCTTAACAAAGCACCCACCATTTAAATACTGAACCACTCATGCCCAAGAATACCCCAGACCTGATCCGCAAACACTTGATTGACCGTCGATCACAGATCACCGTTGCAGAGCGCCAACGCGGCAGTTTGTTAATTCGAGGTCGACTCTTTACTTGGTTGGGTTTAGCATCAGATCGGGCACAGGCCAAAGGGTTCAACCGGCCCTTGGTCGTTGCCGCGTTTTGGGCATTGGCCGACGAGCCAGACCTAGAACCACTACTACAGCAATGGGATGAAGCGGGTATTGTGGTTGCGCTACCAATCATGGTGCAAAAAGACGCACCACTTGAGTTTCATCGCTGGTCCATCGACACCGAGTTGCGTACAGCCGGTTTTGGGGTGATGGAGCCACCAAGACAGCAAGCGCTCGTCCCCGATGTGATCCTCGTCCCCACTCTGGGCTTTACCGCGTTGGCCGATCGCATCGGTTATGGCAAAGGGTTTTACGATCGTACGCTGTACGATCTACGCAAACGAGAATTTGACCCCGTGACGGTTGGGATCGGGTGGGATGAAGGGCTGATTGACCTCGACTTCCCCGGGTATGAGCCACGCGACCACGATCAATCGCTTGACACCGTTCTCACGCCAAGTGGTTGGACCCCCGGAGAAGTCAATCCGTTCGAGCGTTGAGTGTCGTTATTGCGTCAGACCACGCCAAATCGCCAGGGTCGCCTCTGCATTGTTGAGCGTATAAAAATGCAAACCTGGCACTTCATTTTCAATCAGCGTCTGGCATAGTTGCGTGACCACCTCAGCCCCAAAGGCTTTGATAGAGGCTTTGTCGTCTCCCATTTCTGCCAGCCGCAAACGGATCCAGCGAGGCACTTCAGCCCCACACATCTCCGAAAACCGCATCAACTGATTGTGATTGGTAATCGGCATGATCCCCGGCACGATGGGGATATCCACACCGCGGGCAGTCGCACGATCAACAAAATCAAAATAAGCGTCTGCATTGAAAAAGTACTGGGTAATGGCACTATCCGCCCCCGCCTCGACTTTACGAACGAAGTGATCTAAATCTCTCTCGGGTCCGGACGCCTGAGGGTGCATCTCAGGGTAAGCGCCAACTTCGATATGAAACCAGTCACCCGTTTCGTGACGAATAAACTCAACCAAATCGCTTGCATACCGCAGTGCGCCTTCGTTCAACCCCATGCCAGAAGGCAAATCACCACGCAAGGCAACAATGCGTCTGATGCCTTCTTCTTGATATTTGGCCAACAGCGCACGAAGCTCGTTGTGCGAAGCACCAATACAAGACAGATGC
The DNA here is from genome assembly GCF_964834465.1 of Jezberella sp. NCBI lineage: Bacteria > Pseudomonadati > Pseudomonadota > Betaproteobacteria > Burkholderiales > Alcaligenaceae > Jezberella > Jezberella sp. The sequence continues at coordinate 23,162 of NZ_CBAZRM010000013.1, read as the reverse complement.
GGGGCGGCATCGCAACCCATCTCTCGCAAGGTACGGACTGTTTCAAGCGTGCCGTCTCGCGTTGAGCCGCCCGCACCAAAGGTAACGCTGCAATAGTGAGGCTGCATGACAAGCATTTTCTGCGCGCCGACGACTAACCGCTCTTGTGCGGCAGTATCGCGGGGAGGAAAAAACTCGAGACTAAACATTGAATCAGAAGAAACCGACATCACGCGCCCGTCAAACGTGCCAATAAACCGGAGATGACGCTATACAAAATGGCACCAATAACCGCCCACCAGAAGCCTTCAACTTTGAAGCCGCTCAAAATGGAACCTGCGAACCAAAAAACGAGCGCATTCACAACAAATAAAAACAGACCCAGCGTCACAATCGTGACAGGCAAGGTCAGCAAGATCAATACTGGTTTAACCAGCATGTTGAGCAAGCCCAGAACAACTGCTGCAAGCAGCGCCGAGCCAAAGCCGGTCACCACAATACCGGGCAGCAAATACGCCACGATCAGCAACGCAACTGCATTCAATATCCAGAGCAATATCATGTTGGGATCCCCTTGTTTTTATAAACCACCAGCATACTGCGCAAACGCGATGCTTGCGCAGTATGCCCAATTACCACAACATAGATCACACACAAACGACCACTGACAAACACAACCCGTCGTAGCCGCCCAGTTTCATCAATAACGGTAAGCGTCGCTCTTGAAAGGACCTTGCTGACTGACGCTGATATACGCAGCTTGCGCCGGTGACAGTTCGGTCAATTGAGCGCCAATTTTCTTCAAATGCAGGCGCGCAACCTTTTCGTCGAGATGCTTGGGTAGCACGTAGACTTGACCTGATTGGTAAGCCTCGTTACGGGTAAAGAGCTCGATCTGTGCAATCGTCTGGTTCGTGAACGAAGACGACATCACGAACGAAGGATGGCCCGTACCGCAACCCAAGTTAACAAGACGCCCTTTAGCCAGCAAAATAATCCGTTTGCCATCGGGGAAAATGACATGATCGACCTGAGGTTTGATTTCTTCCCATTGCAAATCTTCGATGCCAACCACATCAATTTCGTTGTCGAAGTGACCAATATTACAAACGATTGCTTGGTCTTTCATCATGTCCATGTGGGCACGGGTGATGACGTTGTAGTTGCCCGTCGCAGTCACGAAAATATCGGCTTTGTCGGCGGCTTCTTCCATGGTGACAACTCGGAAACCTTCCATGGCGGCTTGTAGCGCGCAAATCGGATCAATTTCTGTTACCCAGACTTGAGCACGCAACGCAGCCAATGCTTGCGCTGACCCTTTACCCACATCACCGTAACCTGCAACGACTGCAATCTTGCCGGCAATCATCACGTCTGTCGCACGCTTGATGGCATCCACCAGTGACTCGCGGCAGCCGTACAAATTGTCGAACTTTGACTTCGTGACTGAATCGTTAACATTGATCGCCGCAAACGCGAGTTCACCTTTTTTCGACATCTGATACAGACGCAGAACACCCGTGGTGGTCTCTTCCGTCACGCCTTTGATGTGAGCCAAGCGGGTTGAGTACCATTTGGGGTCGCGCTTTAGTGTCGCCTTAATCGCACTGAACAGAACGATCTCTTCTTCTGAGCCAGGTTGATCCAGAACACTGATATCCGATTCTGCTTTCGTACCGAGATGCAGTAACAACGTTGCGTCGCCACCATCATCCAAAATCATGTTGGTGTAATGACCATTGGGCCATTCAAAAATCTTATGGGTGTAATCCCAATACTCAGTCAGTGTTTCGCCCTTGGTGGCGAATACTGGCGTACCAACAGCGGCGATGGCAGCGGCAGCGTGATCTTGTGTGGAATAAATGTTGCAAGAGGCCCAACGTACTTCAGCGCCAAGCGCCTGCAGGGTCTCAATGAGGACAGCCGTTTGAATGGTCATGTGCAGGCTGCCGGTGATGCGAGCACCTTTCAACGGCTTCGTTTTCGAGAATTCTTCTCTCGTTGCCATCAAACCAGGCATTTCTGTCTCGGCGATGGCAATTTCTTGACGGCCCCATTGTGCAAGGGACATGTCGGCGACGATGTAATCGGTAAATTTTTCAGTCACAGTGTTCATAGCGGTAAGCTCCGGTAGGCCTGCGAAGCAACTGCATTGGCTGAAAATGAGCCACCGCAATCGCTGCTAAGCAGGATTGGGTGAGCGCCGTTAAAGTTGGAGGATACCAACGGTAACGTGTAAGCCTTTGAGCCTGGCGGGTAGCTGAGTGCCCCGTCGCAACGCTCCTCAAAAGCGCTGCCATTGTACCTAAAAATCAGGGCAAACACCTACTCGTTTGGCGAAAGATGCAAAGCCACAATATCGTCGTTGGGATCACCCCAAAACGGATAGCGTTGTCGCACCTGGGGATCATGCCCAGGCACAAGGTGGGCGGGCGAGTCAGCTAGGCCACGCAGGGTGTTGTAGCCCGCCAGCATATCGCCGACATGGAAGACAATCGGAAAAGGCGACTGCTTGTCCATATTGTCGTAATAGTGACTGGCATCAGAGGCAAGTACCACCCAACCTCTGTCGGTATGCACGCGCAATGACTGAAGCCCTTTGGTGTGGCCGCCAATTTTTACCACTTCAATACCCGGCGCCAGTGTGTATGCCCCTTCGTGAAAATCGACGCGATTGGCATACACGCGACGAATCAACGTGACAACATCCTCCACATCATAGGCATGTCGAAAGATACCGGCACACATATGACGGCCGCACGCAAAATCAACCTCGTCATCCTGGATATGAAATCGCGCATTCGGTAATAAATCGATATTGCCAGCATGATCGTAATGAAGGTGTGTCAGCACCACGTCCTGAACCTGTTCAGCTTGTATGCCGAGCAGCGTTAGCGCCGCAATCGGGCAGCGTAACAGCGTTCGCCCGCGCGCTTTGGCTTGTCTTTCATTGAAACCGGTGTCGACTAGCCATGCTCGGTCACCCGTTCGAATCACCCAAACGAAATAATCCATGGGCATTTGATCATCGTGAGGATCGGTCGAAATAAAATTGTCACGTCGCAACCGATGCTGCATGGTGGCGTAACGCATTGCGAATACTTCGTAGGTTGGCAATGTCATCGGGTCTTCCGTCATTTTTTTGTATTTCTTTTTTCAACAGTAAGGTTGTAGAGGTTGACCAGCATTGAGTCAAGCGCAGATCAAGCCAAACAAACTGCAAGCACGGCGAGTTGCATCCAACTAGCGCGCGAGGCGATTCAATAGCATCGCCACATAATGCCTTGACAGACGGAAACCTAAACCTTGACAATCCAAGGGGTAGCTCAGACAAGCGCTGAGACCATCACGCTCAACTAATCATATTCACGGAGCCCGACATGTCAAAAAAAGAAACAACCAATAAACTGTGGGATGAAGGGCTGAAGACACGCCGCGAAGTCCTTGGCGCCGAGTACGTTGACGGCTCGATTGCCAAAGCGAATGAGTTTCAAATGGCTTTTCAGCACATCACCACAGAATGGTGCTGGGGCTACGCATGGAACCGTCCAGGCCTGCCACGCAAGACCCGTAGCCTACTCAACCTGGCAATGCTGACGGCACTGAATCGTTCGGCCGAGATCAAACTGCACGTGCTAGGCGCGTTGAACAATGGCGTCACCGTTGAAGAGATTAAAGAGACTCTCTTACACGCAACCGTTTACTGCGGCATACCAGCTGGCCTCGACGCCTTTAAAGCCGCCAATCAAGTGTTGACCGAGCAAGGTGCATTCGACAAACTCACTGCCACAAAAAAGACGACAGGCAAGAAATCTGCGGCCAAAAAAGCACCCACTAAAAAAGTACCCGCTAAAAAAGCAGCAGCAAAAAAAGCGGCCACAAAAAAACCCGTTGAATCATGAGCGCCAAACCGTCAATTGGCTTTATTGGCATAGGTAGCATGGGCTGGCCGATGGCCAGCCTCATCCTCAAAGGCGGGTATCCACTGCAAGTGATCGATGCCTCTGTTGAGCGGGCGCAGTCTTTTGTCGCAACGTTCGGTGGCGCAGCCGCTGTTAGCTACAAAGAGCTGGCGGCGGCGTCAGACATCATCATCACGATTTTGCCGACGAGTGCCATCGTGGAAAGCGTGCTCACCGGTCCAGCCGGTCTTTTGGCGGGCCTCAAAAAAGATAGCGTTGTCGTTGAAATGAGCTCAGGCGTACCTACCGCCACGCGTGAGCTTGCCTCCTTAGTCGAAGCCGCTGGCGGTCACTTGGTTGACGCCCCAGTGTCGGGGGGAGTCCCCCGTGCAAAAACCGGTGAACTGGCCATTATGTTTGGCGGCAGTTCAGCGCTGCTAGAACGCGTGAGGCCGGTGTTAAATTGCATGGGAACGGCCATTACCCCCACTGGTGCTGTCGGATCAGCCCACGCCATGAAAGCGCTCAACAACTTGGTCTCTGCGGGTGGCTTCCTGATTGGTATTGAAGCGCTCATTATTGGTCAGCGCTTTGGTCTTGATCCCGCAGCGATGGTGGATGTCCTCAACGCCTCGACAGGCATGAACAACTCGACACAAAAAAAGTTCAAGCAATTTGTGCTGTCGGGCAAATACAACTCTGGCTTCGGTTTGGATTTAATGGTCAAAGACCTGGGTATCGCATTGGGTATTGCTAAAGACACGAACACGCCAGTCCCGTTCGCCGCCCTCTGCAATGAACTCTGCGCAGCATCCGCGGCCATGCTTGGCCCAGGGCAGGATCACACTGCTGTGGCGAAACTAAGCGAGATGTTAAGTGGTACTAAGCTGTCCGTGAACGGATGATCATGGGTGGGGGGATATGGCGCACGCAATTTTTGACCATGCGATAAACTTTTTGGTGCAATCACCCCTCTAGTTGCGCCGAGGGTAACCCTCGGCGAGGATTCTGTGCCAAACCACCCCTTTCTCTTCGTCGGTCATCAAGACCCAATTAGAGACCTCCATGACGGTGCGACCGCAACCGCGGCACGTATCGTCAAAAAGCGTCGAGCAGACCGCCACGCAGGGTGAATCGGCTCGAGGCTTTGGTTGACTGTTGGACGTGTCGCTCAACTCAAACGCCTTTTTTCAAGGCATCAGCCTTGTCGGTGGCTTCCCAGCTGAATTCAGGCTCATGACGCCCAAAGTGACCGTAGGCTGCCGTTTTGCTGTAAATCGGACGCAATAGATCAAGCATATTGACGATGCCTTTCGGGCGCAGATCGAAATGTTCACGCACCAACAACGACAACCGCTCATCAGGCACAACACCCGTGCCGTGCGTGTTGACAGTAATGTTGATTGGGTCAGCAACACCAATGGCGTAGCTCACTTGCACTTCGCACTGTTGCGCTAAACCAGCAGCGACAATATTCTTGGCAACATAGCGTGCTGCGTAAGCTGCTGAGCGATCGACTTTTGATGGGTCTTTACCTGAAAACGCACCGCCGCCATGGCGGCAAGCGCCACCATAAGTATCAACAATAATCTTGCGACCTGTCAGACCGCAATCACCTTGGGGGCCGCCAATCACAAACCGGCCTGTCGGATTAACCAGAAACTTTGTTTGAGGGGTCAGCAGACCGTCAGGAAAACAAGGGCGAATAATGTCTGCGATCACGGCCTCGCGGATCATCTCTTGTGACGCCTCAGGCGCATGCTGTGTCGACAAGACGATGGTATCGACTTCAACAGGCTTGCCGTTAACGTAGCGGAAAGTTACCTGTGATTTAGCATCAGGGCGAAGCCAAGGCAAGCGTCCATCTTTACGCAACTCACTCTGGCGTTGCACCAAACGGTGTGCATACCAAATCGGCGCAGGCATTAAGTCGGGGGTTTCATTACATGCATAACCAAACATCAAGCCCTGGTCACCAGCGCCTTGATTGAGGTAATCCTCTGAGGTGCGATCAACGCCCTGCGCAATATCAGGCGACTGCTTATCGTAAGCAACCAATACGGCGCAACCTTTGTAGTCGATGCCATATTCAGTGTTGTCATACCCAATTCGTTTAATCGTGTCGCGCGCGACTTGGATATAGTCGACATTGGCGAATGTCGTGATCTCACCAGCCAGCACCACTAAACCGGTGTTGCACAGTGTTTCAGCGGCGACGCGAGCGTTCGGGTCTTGGGTGAAAATAGCGTCTAGGATTGCGTCAGAAATCTGATCCGCTACTTTGTCGGGGTGGCCTTCTGAAACCGATTCAGAGGTGAAAAGATAATCACTTGCTTTTGACATGATGGCGTCCTTGCTACTGACTAGGTCAGCGATGGGTTAGTAGGTGCGCTGCACCCCTTACCTATGCCATCAAGAAAATTAGACGTATGGATCCGGGCGAGACGCTTTAGCGGATTTTTTCGTCACTGATTGGGCATGTCATCCACAATCCAGCAACAGGCGCCCCGCAAGTTGTCGTTTAACTCAGCGCCTATGCAGTATTTTAAGCCAAAATTGGCGATAATAGAACCATGATCTGGAACTTCACCAAAATGCATGGCGCCGGCAACGACTTTGTCGTGCTCGATGGGGTTAGAACCCCCATTCAAATGACCCCGCAAATCGCACGGGCTCTCGCTCACCGACAGTTCGGGATTGGGTGCGACCAAATTTTGCTGGTTGAACATCCTTCGCATCCTGAGGCCGATTTCAGATACCGCATTTTTAATGGCGACGGCAGCGAAGTCGAACACTGCGGCAACGGCTCGCGCTGCTTTGTGCGTTTCGTGCACGAACAAAAGCTATCCTCTCGCAACCCGTTAAAGGCTGAAATTGCCACCGGCCTCATCACTCTCAACGAATTGCCCGATGGGGATGTCACGGTCGAGATGGGACAAACCCGCTTTGACCCGGCGAGCCTGGGCTTCGACGCCAGCGAACTGGCCACCAAAGCGCAAGGCATCGATACGCTGTATGCGCTGGCACTCGACGCCCCCACAGGGCAAATCGATGCAGGTCCGTCAACTGTCTGGTTGTCTCTGGTTCAGATTTCCAACCCCCATGCGGTTCAAGTCGTTGAGCATGTGGATACTGCGCCCGTGAAACAGGCTGGGCCACTGATCGAGTCGCACCCTAGATTTAGTCATCGAGTCAATGCGGGCTTCATGCAAGTGGTTGACAGGCACAAGATTCACCTGCGCGTCTACGAACGTGGCGCAGGTGAAACACTGGCTTGCGGCACCGGTGCGTGTGCTGCCGTTGTAGCGGGCATTCGACGAGGTTTACTGGATAGCCCCGTCAAGGTGAGAACACATGGCGGTTGGCTCACCATTGAGTACGATGGCACTCGATTGCAGATGACAGGGCCTGCCACCACCGTTTATTCAGGCCAGGTCGATATTGAGAAGCTTGTGGCCTCTATCCCCGATTGAAGGGGTATCCCCTAACCGTTCGACAAACCCAGAACTTTGCTCTGATTGCATTGTCCTAAATTCACTGTCACACACTTAGCGACTAAAAATACACCATGACTGAACTGATTACTGCGCACAGCGTTGCTAAATTTCTGCAAGAAAACCCTGAATTTTTTACTCAGCACGCTGAACTGTTCTCGTCTCTTGAAGTACCCCACCCTCACCAAAGTCGAGCAATTTCACTGGGTGAGCGCCAAATCCTGACACTTCGCGACCGGTTACGCGAGTTTGAGTTTCGGCTCGCCGACATGGTGCGCAACGCCTCACAAAACGAAACCACCACCGAGAAATTGAATCAGTGGTGCTCACGTATCTTGGCTGAACCAAACGTCACCCGTTTGCCAGGTGAAGTCGCACTTGGCTTGGCTGAGGTATTTGACCTGCAAGAAGCCGCACTGCGTGTTTGGGGACTCGACTTGCCAAACGAAGGCGTGGCGGCGCCAGTTTCAGAGGATGTTCATATTTTCGCGGACGGCTTGGTTAGCCCTTACTGTGGTAACAACACAGAATTTGTCGCAGCGACGTGGCTGCGCAACAAGCCAGCGTCCTTAGCCATCATCGCGCTGCGCAGTCCCGGCGATACCGCGACGTTTGGTCTTTTAGTGCTAGGGTCTGATGATCCTCAACGATTCTCACCGGAAATGGGTACCCAGTTTCTAAGCGTCGTCAGTCGATTGGCGGGCGCTGCCCTGTCGCGGTTAAAACACCCCGCCATTGTTGTTTAACAGACACAAGTCGAACCCAATGTGAGCACGGTGAGCAAACACAGTTCCTCTGAAGAGATCTCTACCTCCGTGCTGCCGGCCGAAGCTGAACAGTGGCTCGAACATTTGCTGCACAATCGGCGTTATTCACCCCATACCTTGGCAGCCTACCGGCGAGATCTCGCTAAGTTGGTGCAGCTCACCAACGGCAAGCCGCTTAACCAAATCGTGAATGGGCAGATCCGACAGTTTCTTGCTCGGTTGCACGCACAAGGGCACGGTGCCAGAAGCTTGGCAAGAACCTTAGCAGGGTGGCGTGGTTTCTATCAATGGTGGGCACCGCTGGCAGGGCTTACCTCCAATCCGACGGCAGACGTCAAAGCACCGAAAGCGAGCCGCGGGTTGCCCAAAGCACTATCGGTGGATCAGGCACAGGCCCTGCTTGATGCGCCTGTCATGCGCGCGATGACTGATCCACTAGCCCTTAGGGATCAAGCCATGTTTGAACTGTTCTATTCGAGTGGGTTGAGATTAAGCGAGCTTGTGAGTCTGGATATTCACTATTGTCAGCATAAGAACTACACATCGCTCAGCTGGATCGATTTGGTGGATCACGATGTTCATGTATTAGGCAAAGGCGGCAAGAGACGTAGTGTGCCCGTTGGCGCCCAAGCGGTCGACGCACTCAAGCGATGGCTTGAGGTTAGATCACTTGTTTTAGCGGCAAACCAAAGTAGTGAAGACGTACTTGCGTTGTTTCTCGGCAGCCGCGGTAAACGCATCCACCCCAGAGTTGTTCAATCGCGCTTAACCAGACTGGCCACCTTGGCTGGGCTACCAACCACCATTCACCCGCACGTGCTCAGGCATAGTTTCGCCAGTCACGTGTTGCAGTCTGCGCAAGACTTGAGAGCAGTTCAAGAAATGCTGGGGCACGCCAATATTTCAACAACCCAGCTCTATACAAAGCTCGACTTTCAGCATTTGTCGAAAGTTTATGACCAAGCCCACCCCAGGGCAGGTCGAAAATCGTAGCGCCGCAGCCCCCCCCGGGTCTTGAATTCGCCGGTTTTGCCCCCATTGATAGCACTCAGGTCTCGAATCGGTGCTCGATGCCGACTATTGTTAAAGATTTTTGATGATCTTTAACCCTTTTTTTGGTTATAACTCTTAGCTTATTTGCGAACCTAGGTTAAACCCGAAGTTATTTGTATTTGCCGGTAACAATTCACTGTGCTGTAATCCGGCGTTACTTGAAAGGCTTTACCCAATGAATTCAACAGCTGATATCGAAAAAATGGTGCCTGTGACGATCCTCACCGGGTTTCTGGGTGCGGGCAAAACCACTCTGCTCAAGCGAATTCTGACCGAGTACCACGGTAAGCGTATCGCAGTGATTGAAAATGAATTCGGACCAGAGAGCATCGACAACGATTTGTTGGTGCAAGATTCAGACGAAGAAATCATTGAACTGTCGAACGGCTGCATTTGTTGCACCGTGCGCGGCGACCTGATGCGCACCTTGAACGATTTGCGTACACGCCGTCAAGGCGGTGAACTTAACTTCGAGCGGGTCATTATTGAAACCACCGGCATGGCCAACCCTGGCCCGGTTTGTCAGACGTTTTTCATGGATGACGACATCGCCGAGTACTACCGTCTTGATGCTGTCGTCACCATCGTAGACGCCAAGCACGGCATGGAAACACTGGATCAGCAAGAAGAAGCGCAGAAGCAAGTGGGTTTCGCCGATCGCATCTTGGTGTCGAAAATAGATCTCGTCAGCGATGCCCAATACCAAACGCTGCGCCGTCGTCTGATCAAAATCAATCCTCGGGCATCCATCGAGGCAGTGAACTTTGGCGAAACTGACCTCAAGCAAATTATCGATATCAGTGGATTCAATTTAAACGCCATTTTGGATATCGATCCTCAGTTTCTCGCAGATGAACATCCAGATGCGGCGCACGATCATGATCATCCAGATCATGTTCACGGCCCCGATTGTGACCACGACCACGGCCATGATCATCATCACCATCACCATCATGCGCCTGCGCACAATGACGATATCAGTGCCTTCGTTTTCAAATCGGACAAGGCTTTCAACCCGGAACGCCTAGAAGAGTTTCTAGGCGGAGTAGTACAAGTGTATGGCCCGGATTTATTGCGCTACAAGGGCATTTTGTACATGAAGGGGATCAACCGTCGCATGCTCTTCCAAGGAGTGCATATGATGATGGGTGCCGAACCAGGCAAACCTTGGTTGGCAAATGAAAAGAAAACCACAAAAATGGTTTTTATCGGACGTAAGTTACCCAAAGAGATCTTCACCAAAGGTCTCGAACAATGTCTGGTGAAGTGAATCCGGCGCCATGATGGTGCGGTGCTTAATTAACGGAGTGTTTTGATGGCTACGAAGGCAGCAAAGAAGAATCCAGAAGCGACGGGTGATCTGTCGGAGAACAACCTGCCTACTGAAGACGAGTTGATGAAGATGCCCGAATCTGAATACATGAACGAGCGTCAACTCGGCTTTTTCAGAGACAGACTCAGACAGCTTGAGCGTGAAATTCTCAGCAACGCCGGGACCACCACAGAGCATTTGCGCGAAACCCAATTCGTGCCTGATCCTGCAGACCGTGCAACGATTGAAGAAGAGCATGCCCTTGAGCTTCGTACGCGTGACCGCGAGCGCAAGCTGTTGAAAAAGGTGCAGCAGTCCATTGCGCGTATCGATAGCGGTGACTACGGTTGGTGTGAAGAAACGGGTGAACCGATCGGTGTTCCGAGGCTGCTGGCTCGACCGACGGCGACCTTGTCACTCGAAGCGCAAGAGCGTCGCGAGATGCGCCAGAAAATGTTTGGTGATTGACAGCAATCAGTCATGGGCGGGGGAAGTCGACCCAGCCCTATCATGACCGCAGCAACTATGGAACAATTTCACGGCACTACCATCGTCTCAGTCCGTCGTGGCAATCAAGTTGCCTTAGGCGGCGACGGACAGGTCACCCTGGGCAATATTGTGATCAAAGGCACGGCGCGCAAAATCCGCCGCCTTTATCACGACAAGATTTTGGCTGGCTTTGCCGGCGCAACAGCAGACGCCTTTACGTTACAAGAAAGGTTTGAGGCCAAGCTCGAAAAGCATCAAGGCAATTTAATGCGCTCGGCCGTCGAATTAACCCGCGACTGGCGTACCGACCGCGTTTTGCGCAGACTCGAAGCGATGTTGATTGTTGCTGATCGAGATCACACCTTGGTTCTGACCGGCAACGGTGATGTCTTAGAGCCAGAAAACGGCATTGCCGCCATTGGATCTGGTGGTGCTTACGCGCAATCTGCCGCCTTGGCACTGTTGCGCAATACCGAGCTCAGTCCAGAGGTGATCGTCAAGCAATCACTTGAAATCGCTGGAGACCTCTGCATTTATACCAACCAGAATCACCTGATCGAAGTACTCAATTAGCCCTATGTCTGCCTCAACGATGACACCCGCCGAAATTGTCGGCGAACTCGATAAGTACATTGTCGGTCAGCAAAACGCAAAAAAGGCCGTTGCCGTTGCCCTACGCAATCGCTGGCGGCGCCAGCAAGTCGCTGAGCCATTGCGCCACGAAATTCATCCAAAAAATATTCTGATGATCGGGCCAACCGGGGTTGGCAAAACTGAAATCGCCCGGCGTTTAGCGAAATTAGCGGACGCGCCGTTTATTAAAATCGAAGCGACCAAGTTTACCGAGGTTGGGTACGTTGGGCGCGACGTTGACACCATTATCCGCGACCTGGCCGAAATCGCGATCAAGCAGACGAGGCAAGCAGAGATGAGTCGTGTTCGGTTGCAAGCCGAAGATGCGGCAGAAGATCGAATTCTGGATGCGCTCATTGCCCCTCCCCGAGCCGCAGACGGCACCCCACTTCGAGAAGAAACGGCCACTCGCCAGACGTTTCGCAAGCGGTTTCGTGAAGGGATGCTAGACGCGACTGAAATTGATATTGAAGTGGCGACACCAATCCCCCAACTTGACGTGATGGGGCCACCCGGGATGGAAGACATGGCCGAACAACTGAAAGGTATGTTTGCGGGCATGAATCGCGAGAAAAAGAAGACTCGAAAAATGACGGTCAAAGAAGCGTTCAAGCTTTTGATCGACGAAGAAGCCGCCAAGCGTATCAACGACGACGATATCAAAACTGAAGCCATCAACCGGGTTGAGCAACACGGGATTGTGTTTCTGGATGAAATCGACAAGATTGCTGCGCGACAAGACAGCGGCGGCGCCGAAGTTTCTCGCCAGGGTGTTCAACGTGACTTGCTGCCATTGGTCGAAGGGACCACCGTTTCGACGAAATACGGCATGGTGAAAACGGATCACATCCTCTTTATTGCGTCTGGTGCATTTCACTTAGCACGACCATCAGATCTGATCCCTGAATTGCAAGGTCGTTTTCCGATTCGTGTTGAGCTTGATTCATTGACCGCTCGGGATTTCGTGCAAATCTTGTGCGATACCGATGCATCACTGACGAAACAATATGGTGCCTTACTTGCGACCGAAGCAATACAGCTAGACTTCTGCGACGACGGTATCGCTCGTTTGGCAGAGCTGGCTTTCGATGTCAATGAACGCACCGAAAACATCGGGGCACGGCGTCTTTACACCGTCATGGAAAAGTTGCTTGACGATATCTCTTTCAACGCAACGGCACACGCTGGGCAAACCATCAAAATCGATGCCGCTTATGTCAATCAGCAGCTTGAAGAGGTTGCCTCAAGCCAAGATCTGGCACGCTTTGTGCTGTAGACCTCTACCTACATTCATGCACTGAGCCTAAGCCCTTTATTGTGGCACTGGTATGACAGTTTCATTTTCTGATCGGCCGGTGAGGGTTATCCCTGTTTATTCTTAGTGTTTTTCGTTGCAGTTACGCTGTAATATCGCAACGCGTGTATCCGCATGAGTCCTAACAGGAGAACCCTATGTCACTCAACAAGATTGTTAAGTTGTTACCCGTCGCTGCGGCGATTGCTCTGATGTCAGTTGGCGCTAACGCCAACGCACAAGAAGTCGTCAAAATTGGTCACGTCGGTCCTTTGACTGGCGCTATTGCTCACCTTGGCAAAGATAACGAAAACGGCGCCCGTTTAGCTGTTGAAGAAATCAATGCAGCTGGCCTGATGATTGATGGCAAAAAGGTGACTCTCGAACTGGTCACAGAAGATGATGCTGGTGACCCAAAGACAGGGACAGCTGTGGCACAGAAACTGGTTGACGCGGGTGTTGTAGGCGTTGTCGGCCACTTGAACTCAGGCGTATCTATCCCAGCCTCGAAGATCTATAACGACGCAGGTATCGTAGAAATTTCTCCTTCTTCGACTAACCCACAGTACACCTTGCAAGGTTTCAAATCGACCTATCGTGTCGTTGCAACGGATGCGCAGCAGGGCCCAGCCTTGGCAACCTATGCCACGAAAACACTGAAAGCTAAAAACATCGCCATCATTGACGATGCGACTGCCTACGGTAAGGGTTTGGCTGATGAGTTTGAAAAGAAAGCCAAAGCCAATGGTGGTGTGATTGTTGCTCGTGAAGCAACCAATGACAAAGCAACCGACTTCAAAGCGATTTTGACCAAGATCAAAGGTAAAAAACCTGAAGTCATCATGTACGGTGGCATGGACGCAACGGGCGGCCCATTGACCAAGCAAGCTTCTGAACTGGGCATTAAAGCCATGGTTGTTCAAGGCGATGGCGCTTGCACGGACAAAGTAATTGAGCTGGCTGGTGATGCTGTCAAAAACATCGTTTGCTCAGAAGCTGGCATGTCTTTGTCGAAAATGGCCAAAGGTGCAGATTTCGCCAAGAAATATGAAGCTCGCTTCAAAACACCTATCCAAGTTTATGCTCCTTTCACCTATGACGCGGTCTATGTGATCGCTGATGCCATGAAGCGTGCCAATTCAACCAAGGCTGCCGCTATTTTGGCTGCAATGCCTGCAACAAACTATGACGGCCTGATTGGTCACATCGCTTTTGATGCAAAAGGCGACATGAAAGAAGGCGTCATCACGCTTTATCAGTTCGGTAACAAGAAAAAAGAAGTGCTTGACGTCATGAAGATGTAATTGACCCGCTTAACAGCGTGTGTCAGTTTGATTAACAAGCACTAAACGCACGGCACCGCGGATGATTGCGGTGCCGTTGTTTTTCACTGAGTCTATTTTTTTCGACTTGGCAGCAGGAGATACATTCATGGATATCTTTATCCAGCAATTAGTCAATGGCCTGGTACTTGGCAGCATTTATGCGCTGATTGCGCTGGGCTACACCATGGTTTATGGCATTTTGGGCATCATCAACTTTGCCCACGGTGATGTGTTGATGGTGGGTGCGCTGACCGCTCTCTCGTCGATATTGATGCTGCAACACTACATGCCCGGGTTGCCGCAGTGGTTGACCCTAGTCATCGCGACGCTAATCGCCATGCCCGTTTGTGCGGCACTTTCCTATGGGATCGAGCGAATCGCCTATCGCCCCCTACGCAATGCCCCTCGCTTGGCGCCGCTGATTACCGCCATTGGCGTCTCTATCATCTTACAAACACTGGCCATGATTATCTGGTCGCGTAATCCTATGATTTTCCCGACGCTGCTGCCGTCCATGCCAATCGACATTTTCGATACGGGCGCCGTCATTACGGGCAAAGAGATCGTCATCATCATCATGTCATTCATTGTGATGGTTGGTTTGCTATTGCTAGTCAATAAAACCAAGCTCGGTCGTGCCATGAGAGCAACGGCTGAAAGTCCTCGCGTTGCTGGTTTGATGGGGGTCAACCCCAATTTCGTTATCTCTGCCACCTTCATGATCGGCGCAGCGCTCGCAGCGGTTGCCGGTGTCATGATGGCCACCAACTACGGTAACGCCCATTTCTACATGGGCTTCATCCCAGGTCTTAAGGCCTTTACCGCTGCGGTGCTTGGCGGTATCGGTAACTTGGCTGGTGCGATGGTGGGTGGCATTCTTCTGGGGCTGATTGAAGCGCTTGGTGCTGGTTATATTGGAGATCTGACGAATGACATCTTTGGCTCAAATTACCAAGACGTTTTCGCCTTCATTGTGCTGATCATCGTCCTGGTCTTCCGTCCGTCCGGCATTATGGGCGAACGTGTCGCCGATCGCGCATAAGGGGATCGAGATCATGTCTATGTTAAAGATGAACAAAAGCGCCTCTATCGTTGCCTTGATCGCCTTGACGATTGCAGCACCAGTGTTAGCGCAAACGCTCGGCGGTAATTACTGGGTCCGTATCCTTGATTTCGCCTTGCTTTACATCATGTTGGCGCTTGGCCTGAACATCGTCGTCGGCTTTGCCGGTTTACTCGATCTGGGCTACATCGCCTTTTACGCGGTTGGCGCTTATTTGATGGGGTTGCTGAGCTCGCCGCACCTTTCAACGCAGTTCGAATTCATTGCTGGCTTGTTCCCGCAGGGGCTGCACCTCGGTTTTTGGTGGATCCTGTTAATTGCTGGCCCAGTCGCTGCGCTATTCGGTGTCCTCCTTGGTGCGCCAACCCTGAAGTTGCGCGGTGACTACCTTGCTATTGTGACCTTGGGGTTCGGTGAAATTATTCGTATTTTTATGAATAACTTAGACCGGCCACTGAATATCACCAACGGGCCCAAAGGCATTAATGCCATTGATCCAGTGGTATTTTTCGGCGTTGATTTCTCAAAAGCACATGACTTGCTCGGGTTCAAGCTTTCCCCCGGTGTCATGTACTACTACTTGATCGTTGCTCTCACATTAGTGGTTATTTTTGTGAGCGTGCGTTTGCAACGCTCGCGGATAGGACGGGCGTGGGTAGCGATCCGTGAGGATGAAATTGCTGCGAAAGCGATGGGTATCAACACACGAAACGTCAAGCTGTTGGCGTTCGCGATGGGTGCTGCGTTTGGGGGTGTGTCAGGCGTTGTGTTTGGTGCTTTTCAAGCGTTTGTTTCACCTGAGTCTTTTGTGCTGTGGGAGTCCATTTACGTACTTGCCATCGTAGTGCTCGGTGGCATGGGGCATATCCCTGGTGTCATTCTCGGCGGCATCTTGTTAGTCGGGTTTCAAGAATTCTTGCGCGAAGTGGCCGTCCCTGCGCAAAAACTACTCTTTGGTGAGGTCGTGGTCGACGCCGAAGTCATACGCCAATTGATGTTCGGGCTAGCACTGGTGGTTGTGATGTTGTATCGCCCAGCAGGTCTGTGGCCTGCGCCCAAGCGTGAAGATCGTCCGGTGACCAGAATGCGTGGCCATACTAGCCGTCTGGATGGAGAGGTTTGACATGACAACAACTAATGCAACAACAATGTCCACTGACACCAGCGGTTTCGTGTTGTCGGTGCAGGGCGTTAACAAACGGTTTGGTGGGCTGCAGGCGTTATCCGACGTGGGGCTGCAAATCAGTCCGGGCGAAATTTACGGCCTGATTGGCCCTAACGGGGCCGGCAAAACGACGTTCTTTAACGTCATTACCGGTCTTTATACCCCTGACTCAGGCGAGTTCAAACTGGGTGGCCATACCTATCAACCGACAGCCGTGCATGAGGTGGCCAAGGCAGGTATCGCGAGAACGTTTCAGAACATCCGCCTGTTCGGCGAAATGACGGCCCTCGAAAACGTCATGGTTGGTCGCCATGTGCGCACCAAAGCGGGTGTGTTTGGTGCGGTTTTCAGACCACCTGCGATCCGGCGCGAAGAAGCTGAAATTGAGGATATGGCGCACGATTTGCTCGACTATGTAGGGATTAGTCAACACGCCAATCACACGGCTCGCAATTTATCTTATGGGCACCAACGTCGCCTGGAAATCGCTCGTGCGCTGGCCACCGAACCAAAATTACTGGCACTCGATGAACCAGCTGCAGGGATGAATGCGACAGAAAAAGTGGAGCTTCGCGGTCTGCTGGACAAGATTCGCGCCGATGGTCGGACAATCTTGCTGATTGAACACGATGTCAAACTGGTCATGGGCTTATGCGATCGCTTGACGGTGCTGGATTATGGCAAAGTCATCGCGCACGGGCTTCCCCAAGACGTTCAAAAAGACAAGGCAGTTGTCGAGGCTTACCTCGGCACGCCTGCGCACTAAGGCTAGCATCATGAAAGACATCCTCTTAGAAATTACTGATCTCAAAGTCGCTTATGGCGGCATCCACGCTATTAAAGGGATCAATCTCGAGATTCGCGACGGCGAGCTCGTGACCTTGATCGGTGCGAATGGTGCGGGCAAAACAACGACGATGAAAGCCATTACTGGGTTGCAAGGCTGGGTTGCTGGAGACGTCAAGTATCTTGGCAAATCCATCAAGGGTGTGCCCAGCCATGAATTGCTCAAACAGGGTCTCGCGATGGTGCCCGAGGGCCGAGGCGTGTTCACTCGGATGACCATTGTCGAAAACCTGCAGATGGGTGCCTACATTCGCACAGATGCGGCCACCATTGCCACTGATATCGAGCGTATGTTCGGGATTTTCCCACGACTAAAAGAACGGGCGAATCAGCTTGCAGGCACGATGTCGGGCGGCGAACAGCAGATGCTGGCTATGGCGCGCGCACTCATGAGTCAACCAAAACTCTTGTTGCTTGATGAACCATCGATGGGCTTGTCGCCCATCATGGTGCAAAAAATCTTCGAAGTGGTCGACACTATTTCGAAAGAAGGGGTGACCGTCTTGCTGGTTGAACAGAATGCCCGGCTGGCTTTACAAGCAGCAGATCGTGCCTACGTGATGGATTCAGGTCTGATCACGATGCATGGTAATGCCAACGACATGCTGGACGATCCGAAAGTCAAAGAAGCTTATTTAGGGGAAGGGGCCTAACCGTCACGACCCACTCAGGTGTTGCAAAAGCTCGCCAAAGAACGGCGAACAATTGTAAACAATTGCAAACCAAACTAAGCATTAAAACCGCCCGCACTGCCTTGAACGCTAAGGCCAGTGCGGGTTTTAATTTTTTGACGAGCAGCTGTCTGATTGATTTTTCGACACAACTGTAAGCTTTTTGTCATGTGAACGTCATGTAGTGAATCTACGATCAAAGCCCTTTGTTCTCGAAGAAGCCGATCCATGGAAACCGCTAGCACTGCCGCGCCGCACGTCGCCCCCCATCACGGACATCACCCGCATCACGCAGTCAAACCCAACTTTGATCAGCCCATGGGTGCGGCAACAAAACTGGTTTTTCTAGTGATTGTGTTGGCAGCGCTTGGATACGGCGCTTTCAGCATTTTCTCTGATGTCAGCGCAAGTGGTCACGCATCCACTGAGCTTTTACCCTACCTATTACTTGGCTTAGCATTGTTCATTGCCCTCGCCTTCGAGTTTGTGAACGGCTTTCATGACACCGCCAATGCGGTCGCTACCGTCATTTACACGCATTCACTGCCTCCCCAGTTCGCCGTCGTGTGGTCTGGCATTTTCAACTTCATTGGCGTACTGGTATCCAGCGGCGCAGTTGCTTTTGGCATTATTTCGTTGCTACCTGTTGAGCTAATCCTGCAAGTGGGCTCTAGCCAGGGCTTTGCCATGGTCTTTGCACTGCTCATTGCAGCTATTCTCTGGAACTTAGGCACCTGGTGGCTCGGTCTGCCCGCATCATCCTCACATACCTTGATTGGTTCGATCATTGGGGTTGGTATTGCTAACGCACTGATGCATGGGCGTGATGGCACCTCGGGGATCGATTGGGAGCAAGCAGGCAAAGTCGGGACAACACTGCTGGTTTCCCCGCTCGTCGGTTTTATTTGTTCCGCCTTGCTTCTATTGGCCATGCGGGCGCTGGTAAAAAACAAGAAGCTATACGAAGCGCCTAAAGACAATAAGGCACCGCCATGGTGGATTCGCAGTTTGCTGGTACTCACGTGTACCGGTGTCTCTTATGCGCATGGCTCCAATGATGGCCAAAAAGGAATGGGGCTCATCATGCTGATTCTGGTCGGTACCGTACCTTTGTCGTACGGCTTAAACCGCGCCATGCCGGTTGACCAGATCACTCAGTTTGCTGCAGTTGCCGAGGTTTCAACCAATTCGATCATCAAGCTCGCGCCAGCCGCTGCGCCCGCAGATCCACGGATGGTGTTGACAAACTATATTCGCACCAAAGAGCTTACCCCTGAAGTTCTGCCTTCCTTAGCAGCGCTGACAAGTAGCGTGGGCAAAGACGTCAAAGCCCACGACTCGCTTGCAAAGCTTCCAGCCGAATCGATTGGCAACGTACGCAATGACATGTACCTTGCCTCTGAAACGATTCGTTTTATCAAGAAAAACCCCGCGGCAAAGCTGGACGAAGATGCATCCAAGAATCTGACGGAGTTTCAGAAACAATCAGACAATGCGACAAAATTTATCCCACTATGGGTGAAAGTCGTCGTGGCGATTGCACTGGGTTTAGGCACCATGATTGGCTGGAAGCGTATCGTTGTGACGGTAGGTGAGAAGATTGGTAAAACCCATCTGACCTACGCGCAAGGTGCCTCGGCCGAGCTCGTTGCCATGATGACCATCGGCGCTGCCGATATGTACGGCTTACCCGTGTCCACCACACACGTGCTCTCTTCTGGTGTCGCTGGCACCATGGCGGCCAATAAGTCAGGTCTGCAAATGTCGACGATCCGCAACTTGTTGATGGCTTGGGTGCTGACGCTGCCCGCTGCAATTATGTTGTCAGCCAGTTTGTATTGGGTATTTGTACAGCTGTTCTAAATGAGGCCCTGCGGCCTCTGCGGTGGGTTCAGTTGCCATATCTCTTAAGGATTGAGCGACTGAACCCATCAAGTACCAGCGCGAGGCAGCAGATGCTTATCACAGCGTTTCAAAAAGTGTCTCGCCCAAAGTCTGGTACATTTTATTTTGCACCAACTACATCGCTGACGATCAATCATTGCCTGTCAAGATCGTCTGGGCCGCTTACCCATTTGGATATCAGATGACTGTCTCACACCTACCTTCCTCTTTGCCAGCGGTACTGTCGCCTGTGCTGACGCCATTTAAAGCCGATGGCACGCCTGATGGAAAAAAGCTCTTAAAACAATGCCAATGGTTGCAGGCGAATGGGGTCGGACAAGCCATCTTCGGCACGAATTCAGAAGCGAATTCGATGTCGATTTTTCAAAAGCTGGAGGTGATGGCAGCGTTGATTGAAGGTGGCTTGAACCCCAGCCATCTCATGCCTGGAACCGGTGCCTGCTCGGTGGATGAAACGGTCAGAATCACGAGTCAGGCGGTAAAAAGTCATTGCGCAGGCGTCTTAATGTTGCCACCGTTCTATTACAAAGATCTCAGTGATGATGGGCTATTCGCCTATTTTTCGGAAGTTGTACAAAAAGTGGGTGACGCAAACCTGCAGCTATACCTCTACAACATCCCACCGGTCACAAAGATTGGTTTTAGCCTGCCCCTCTTAGAACGTCTTGTTAAAGCCTATCCTAAAACGATTGTCGGGATGAAAGACAGTTCAGGTGACTGGCCCTACACCGAGTCGGTCATTCGGTTGCTGGCCTCCACGGGATTCAGCGTATACGCAGGCAGTGAGACGTTCTTACTTCGCACCTTAAGGGCTGGAGGAGTTGGCTGTATTTCGGCGACCGCAAACGTGAATCCAAAGGCGATTGCTCACTTGGCTGATCATTGGCAGACAGATGATGCCGATCGACTTCAGGCTGGTTTGGATGAGGTTCGCGGGGTTTTTGCTAAATTTCCCATGATTGCCGCCATGAAGGCTGCAGTCGCTCATTTTGCGCAGGATTCTGAGTGGTTACGTGTACGCCCCCCCTTACTGCCTTTAGGGGCTGAGCAACAACGTGCTCTCATGGCCGAGCTTGAGAAGATTCACTTCGCCATGTCGGGTTTATAGCTTTTGTTGGCTCGTTGCACGGCAAGATAACGTCATGCTGTTCTTCGTCAGACAGATCGGGGCAACCATCGCCGTTCAAACCCGCTAAACCAAAGTCACTTGACACGGTCAACCTCGAACTGCGCGATGAGCCCGCTGCAACAGAGGGATTCACCAACGGGTTGATGAGTGTCACTCCGGCAGCCGCATTTGTCGTTGGGGCAATTGCCACCACCGTTTTGCTATTTAGAGTAACAGGAGTTACAGGCTTGATCGGGTTGACTGGAGTTACCGGATTCACTGGGGTTGCCGGGTCGACTGGGGGCTCTGGGTTGATTGGCGGGCCACCAAGGATATTCAATGTTGGTGAAGTTACCACCACAGTCCCGTTAGAGAAGGACCAACCCCCAAGACCAATATACGCATACTGCCCTGCGTTTTGCTGTGTCACTGTTGCTGTGGGCACCCCTGTTAATCCAGTATTGCTAACCATTGTGTTGTTATAAGTTACCCCAGAGATAGCCGTATCAGCCCCCATCACAAAAGTATTGCCCCCCATGCTCGTCGTTAAATCACCTTTGGTATACCCGGCGTTCAGGGCCGCCACGGTCAAGGCTGGGGTCGCACTTCCGTAAAGCTTGCTATACGATATGCCACTTAAATCCAACGAAAAAATCGGCTTAGTGGCATCTCGAAACAATGCTTGCACTGGGGCACCGAACGCAATCAAATTTCCAGTTCCATAGCCTGTATCACCGGTTCCCCACGCAGTATTGAGTGCCACGCTTTGTTGGTGGTTAACAAAAGGATTTAGGCTAAAAGACTGGGCTACATATAGCAAAGGAATAACCGAGCTTACATCGGTGGTGAGCGGTGATCCCGCGTATATAAACATATTAAATACTGGGTTAGCGGGCGATCCTACATTGCCAAATGGATCTACCGTGGTGACGTTCGCTAACCCCGTGATAATACCTCTCGCGTCTCCTGCTTGCAGTTGGGTGCCGGCAACGAGATTGACCGTTCCGGACGTCTGAAATGAACTGCCCGGGCCAAACGAAAGCGCACCAACACCTGAGGTCAGCACATTAACCAAGCCGGTGTACGTAGTATACGTTGCCACCGTATACAGACAGCACACCAGTACCGATAGATGAGGCTAAAGAGCTCGCTATGTTTCCGATAGATGGTAATCCAATCGTGATGTCACCTGGTGCAATATTGCCGGTTGTAATGCTTCCGCCCACAGCAATTCGTCCATTAGCAACGCCTGACTGTGCATTAATAAAATTAATCGAACCGCCCGATGTGTCAATCAGCAATGCGCATTTAGAACCAAAGTCACCTATTTTTGCATTACCTCCATTGGTTTCAATGCCAATGCTACCGTAAGTGACCATACTGCCTTGCGTTGTATCGACGTTTCCGCCTTTGGTGACTAAGTACAGATTGCCCGCTATCAGGTTAATCCGTCCAGAACCGGCAGCAAACGTAATGCTATTGTCTGCAGACAGCGTTAAAGATGCTGTGTTTAATCCAGTCAGTGAAAATGGATTTATCCCGAGGGCGCTGTTATAGATGATGTTTCCGGTCGTTGGTGCTGTGCCTGTCACAGAATTCGCCACACCGCCACTGCCCGCGCTTGTGGTTATAAGAACGTCCGTACCGTTTGTTATCGCAGCAGCAATGTCAGTGGCTAAAACCACTGAGTGTCCCTGCACTAGCGGCACAACAGTGTCGTTAATTTCGACGTCGACGGGATCGAGCAGCCATTTGGCCGCCTTAACAGACACGCCAACCGATTTCAAAATGGACCCAGATGTTTCTACAAAGCCACCGACAGCCTCAAGCGTCGCACCGCTCACGTTGGTATTGGCCGCCAACACACCCGTCGAGGTGTCACGACCAATCACGATGTTGCCACCCGCATTGCTGGCATCGGTACTATTCGCTTTGATACTGCCAGCGACTGCGATCTGACCGGCATCGGCCAGAATCGTCACATTACCGCCCTGCTTACCCGACACGTCGATGCTGCCAGAGACCGAAATCGCTGCCGCATCGTTTAAAGCGCCCGCCTGAATATAAACCTGACCGCCTTCGGCCACGATCGTGCCATTGCTGGTGTTGGTCACCGACGCATTGACCGCATCGGCGCTCACCACCAGCTTGATCTT